>JAGVCY010000226.1 GCA_020058965.1 Candidatus Omnitrophota bacterium
AATCGATCGTGTGTCCCTGTTGGTGCAGGGCCTCGGCCGCCGCAAGGGAAAAAATAACGTCGCCGATCCCGAAGGGGTGGATCAAAAGAATTTTCACATGCCCTCCGACGCGCATTCCTGGATCGCGGCCAGGATGGTGGCGGGTTCGAACTTTTCGGGCACGGCGCGGATCGTGCGGGATGGGGCGAATCCGGGGTAGACGCCCCACCGCTCGGGACTCGACCCTTCAACTCCGGCGACAAAAAGCGCGACGGTCGGGATTTTTTGGATCCAGGCGAGGTGGAGCGGGCCCGAGTCGGTCGAGACGACGCAATGGGCGCGGCTCAAGACGAGCGCCAGCTCAGTGATGTTGGTGCGGCCGATCAGGTTGACGAGACGCGGGTTGGGGGCGAATTCTTTGAGCATCTCAGCGGACGCGCCGGCATCTGAGCCCACGAGGATGACTTGATAACGGGGCCGTTCGAGCAAATGCGTGATCACGTCGCGCAGAACGGACGCCGGAATTTCTTTTTGGGGATTGGAGCTCGAAAGATGCAGAGCGATTCGTTTTTTCCCGACGGTGAGACCAAACGGCTCGACCATCGCGGCGCCGTTCGGGTGAAGGTCGAGCCCGAGCTCCATCTGACCGTTCCAGGGTTTGGGGCACACGGAGTTGAGAAGCTCGAGATTGGAGTCGATTTCGTGCCGTCCGGATTCGGCCTTGCGATCGGGCAGACCGTGCGTGAGCAAAAATCCCCATTTGCGTCTAAATCCAATGCGGGCCGGAATCCCCAAGCAAAAAGCCCGCCAATGCCACTCCTTTGAGGAAGCGGACATGATGACGCAATCAAACCGGGCCGAGCGCAAGTCGCGCATGAGTCCGCTCATATATTTGGAGTTCGCGAGCGCCTCATCCGAAACTCCGATCACCCGGTTCACATCCAGATGATGATGGAACAGCGGCGCCCACGCCGAACTGCAAACAAGCGTCAGTGTGGCGGTCGGAAAGTTTTGTTTGAGCCGATGGATTAGCGGAAGGTTCATCAGCAGATCCCCCAGCCGATCCGTGCGGATCAGAAGGATCTTGCGGATGTTCAGGTGCGGCGCCGTCATTGCGAGGAGCGTCCGCGACGAAGCAATCTCGCAGAGGACCGATTTTTTTTGAGATTGCCGCGGGCGCTTCGCGCCCTCGCAATGACCTGCAGATCAATAAGCATTTTTAAACGCAAAAAATGTTTTGAACAAAATCTTCGCGTCCAAAAAGACCGACCAATTTTCGATGTAGTACAGGTCGTACTTGGTGCGCTCTTCGATCGAGGTGTTGCCGCGCAGACCGTTCACCTGCGCCCAACCGGTGATGCCCGACTTGATGCGGTGCCGGCCCATGTAGCGCGGGATCGACTCGCGAAACTGGCCGACAAAGTGCGGCCGCTCGGGCCGCGGGCCGACCAGGCTCATATCGCCTTTAAAAACATTCCACAGCTGGGGCAATTCGTCCAGGTTGAACCGGCGCAAAAAACCGCCGATGCGCGTCCGTCGATCATCATTTTCAACGGTCCACACCGGTCCGGTGGCTGCTTCCGCCCCGACCCGCATCGTCCTAAACTTGTAGAGATCAAAGCTCTTTCCGTCCTCCCCCACCCGCTCCTGCCGGTAAAAAATGGGTCCCTTTGAATCCCGCGTCACCCACACGGCGATCACTGCCAAAACAGGCGCCATCAGCACAAGCCCCGCGAGCGAAAGCGCCATATCCACTGTGCGTTTGATCAGCCGGTTTTCCCACTCCAACAGCGGCGATTCGCGCACGGATAAAAGCGGAAGACCAAGTTCGTATTTGACGCGCATCTGTGTTGCCATGAGGCCCAAGATGTCGGGCGACCACTTGAACGCGACCAAATGTTTTTCACAGGTGACGAGCACCCGCATGATATCGCGATGTTCGAGCGCCGGATCCGTCACGACCACTTCGTTGATGTTGGGGTGCGCGGTCAAAATCTGATCCAGCTCGCTCAGGTGGCCGATCACCGGCAGTCGCTTGTAGGACGAGCCTTTCGGCAGTCGGCTATCGATCACCCCGACCACGCGGGCGCACAGCCGCGGCTCGGCGGCATTGCGGTGCGCGAACTTGATCGAATCATGATTGGCGCCGACGACGATCGATTCCTTAAATTTATTGTTGGCCCGGCGATACGCCATGTAGGCATATCCGAGCAGTGTGCGCGCGGCGAGAACAAAGGCAGGGATAAAAAACCAAATGACCAGAAGGTATCCGCGAGAAAATTCAAAGCCGCGGTAAAAAAACGACAGGGCGAGCAGGAGCAGCAACGTCACCGTGGAAGCCTTGAGAACCAGCGAAAGTTCGTCCATAAACGCAAGAACGCGCTCTTCGACATAGAGAGAATAAGCGCGGTAGGACACCACCATGATGATCACGACCAGCCCGAACGTCTGCCGGTAGGCCTGATCATCCGGCACCCCCATCGACGACGGCACAATGCCGCTCGTAAATCGGACCCAAAACGCCGCGTGCAGCGCCACGAGGATCATAAAAATATCGCTCACGAACAAGCTGACCGCGAAGTAAGTTTGGCGGTTGCGGACTTTCATCGGATCAACCGGTCAATTAATTTATCTAACGGCAGCACTTCGGTTTTCAGTTCGCCGTAATTCTTGTGGTAGGACCGGTCGGTGTCGGCCGTCACGATGTAATTGGCGCCTTCCGGGTATATTTTTCTGAACGCCTTCAACCCTGAAGGATCCATTTGTGCGCCGGACCACTTGCACTCGATAGCGACCGGCGGTTTTCCGCGTTCATCCAGAATGAAGTCGACTTCGCGACCTGATTTATCCCGCCAATATCCAATTTTGCGCTGTTGAGTCCTGGCTTGGATCTCATTTAAAACAAAATGCTCCCACAAATATCCAAGATCGTCGTTCCGGAGATCGAACCACCCTTTGTAATAGCTGACAAATCCCGTATCGAAGGCATAGACTTTTGGCGACGATACGATCTCGGTCGCCCGGTGCGAACTGTAGGGACGGACCACATGCGCCACCAGCGTTTCTTCGCCGACTTTTAGATAATTCATGATGGTCGCCCGACTGACTTCACAGGGAGACGCAAATTTGGTCGCTTCAAATATACCGCCGCTCTGCGCGAAGATCAGCTCGATAAACTTTTGGAACGATTGCTTGCTTTCTAAATGAAAAAGCTCCTGGATGTCCTTCGCCCAATAATCGTCCATCCATTCCTGAAAACCTTTTTCGCTCCGCCCTTTTGATGAAAAAAATGGCGGCATCCCTCCATAAAGCAATCTTCGCTTAATATCCACGGCGTCAAAATCGTTCAAGTCGCTCAGGATCATCGGGGTGAGCCAGAGCTGGAGTTTACGACCCGTCAGGGTGTCCTTGAACTTGCGGGACGCGCCTAATGTAGACGAACCGGTCGCCAGAACTCGGAGGTCCGGAAAGTGATCTGCTGCTATTTTTAAAAGTTCCGATGGGTTCGGAAGACGGTGCACTTCATCCAATATGATCCGCGTGTTCTTGCCTTTAAATCCCGACAAAAAACTCTCAGGGTCTTCCATCATCCGCCGTACGCGCGGAAGTTCGCAGTCAAAATATTCGACCTTACCCAGACTATGACACAGAGATGTCTTTCCACTTCGTCTGACTCCCGTGAGCCAGATCACGGACCGTTCATTCCAAAAATCCTCAATTTTTTGCATCCAAAAGGATCGTCTGATGATGTTGTCCATATGGGGGTAGAGTACCATATAGTATTACTAAACGCAAGTATAGTAGCGTTTAGTCATATCACACACGGTTGCGATATTCTATGAATACTGAGCCTCTATCAACAATATTCTGAATTAGCACTTATTTACGGATGGTCCAAAAATCGTCGGCGAGTTTTTCCAGATACGCGAACGGCATGAAGCCGTAGCCGGCCTTCCCCCACTCGAAGCCACAGGAGTTGCGTGGGATGGGGACGCGGACCTCGATTTTAAATGACGATTGGGCTTCATGGGAGTGGGCCATCTCCTTTTAGGTTGGTGACGAATTGACTGAACTCCGCGCGAAAACGAGGTTCGGAAAAATATTCCGCGTGCCTTCGAATCTCACTTGAATCCCAGGTGACGCCCTCAC
>JAGVCY010000169.1 GCA_020058965.1 Candidatus Omnitrophota bacterium
ATCGACATCGTGCTCGGCGAGGGCGTCGCCGAAATCGGCGGATTGCATGTGCTCGGCACGGAACGGCACGAATCCCGCCGCATCGACAATCAGCTGCGCGGCCGCACGGGCCGGCAAGGCGACCCGGGTTCGTCACAGTTTTTTCTGGCGCTCGAGGACGACCTCATGCGCATCTTTGGATCGGACCGCCTCGGCGGGATCATGCAAAAGCTCGGAATGCAGGAAGGTGAGGCGATCCAGCACCCGCTCGTTTCGCGCTCCATCGAAACAGCTCAAGCGCGCGTCGAGTCGCGCAACTTCGACATCCGCAAAGAACTCCTCAAATACGACGACATCATGAACCTTCAGCGCATCGCGATCTACACCGAGCGGCTTCGAGTGCTGGAAGGTCAAAACTTGAAGGAATATTACGGCGATTGTTTTGAAGAGATCATTGAGGACGCCGCCAAGGGGCTCGAAAAGGCCTCGGCCGAATCGGACGACGCCGCGTGTGAAGAACAGCGTAAATCGGTCGCGGACTATTTGAAGTCAGTGTTCCCGCAGGCGCCGGCTCCCGAGTTTTTGACGGACGCGGCCGCGTTTAAGGAAAAGTTCACCGTGCAGGTGCGCGCGTTTTACGACGAAAAGGAAAAAGAATTCGGGCCCGAAGTGTTGCGCCGCATCGAAGGAATGATCATGCTGGAGGTGATCGACAACAAGTGGAAGGACCACTTGCGCGGTATGGACGAGCTCCGAGAGGGCATCGGACTCCGCGCGTACGGCCAAAAAGATCCGATCGTCGAATACCGCCGCGAAGGATTCGGAATGTTCGAGGAAATGACCCGCAAGATCAAGGAAGACGCCGTGAGTTTTGTGCTCCGCGCGCAGCCGATGCGGACCGAGGAGTTATCGGTGGAGCCCGCCGCCCCGTCACTTGAAAAATTCAAGTTCGAACATCCGACCGCCCAGTCCGCCATTCCCTCGTTTGGCGCGCCTCAAGCAGGCGAACGGCGAACCGACGGATCGAACGGTTCGGGGGCGGGTCGGATGAACCGACCGGCAGACCTGCCGCCCGGATTTCCGCCGCGTCAACGCCCGGGTGTGCCCGCGCCTGCCGCCGCCCCCGAGCCCCTGCACCGCGAAGACCCAAAAATCGGCCGCAACGACGCCTGCTCCTGCGGCAGCGGAAAAAAATTCAAGAAATGCCACGGCGCCTGATGCCGGGGCCGCTTCGCGAACGCGCAAGACGATAATGTTCCTGACCGTTTATTTTAAAGAAATATCCCTTCTTATTCTTTACGCCGTCATCCAGTCGGTGATATTTCATTTTCCACAGGCGTGGCCGCTCGCGTTTGTCTCGCTCGTTCCGCTGTTTTTTTTGATGTATTACTGCGCGGGGCCCAAGGAAGCGCTGACCGTCGGGTACATCGCGGGACTCTTGCAGACGGCCGGAACTTTTTATTGGATCCTGCACGTTACCAAGGCCGGATATATCGCGATGTGTGTGTATCTGGGGACTTTTACCGCCCTGTACGCCCTTCTGGCTTACAATGCCGTGCAGGTGCTCGCGTTGGCGGGTTCGCCCGGGTTCCGATGGGCGTGGCTCAAGATTCTTACGCTGTCATCGCTCTGGGTGCTCATCGAATTCATCCGTTCCAACATTCCCATCATGCGCTTTCCGTGGGCGCTGCTCGGCTATTCCCAATGGAAAAATCTACCCTTCATCCAATCGGCGGATCTCTGGGGTGCATACGGAATTTCGTTTTTGCTGGCGCTGTCGGCCGCGGCCGTTTTCGCGGCGTGGATGATCGTGCTTCGGTATTCCCGCGGACAAATGCGTTTGGCGGAGTATATCGGACAGCTGGTGTTGATGGTCGCGTTTCCGCTGATATTGATCGGCGCGAATGTGACTTATGGCGTAGGCGCGATCAAGGCAATCCAGGCGTCGGTGACGCCACAGACTCCGAGTTGCCGCATGGCGGTTGTTCAGGGGAATATCCCTCAGGACCAGAAGTGGGACCCGCGGATACAGGACATGATTTATCGCAAATACGACGGTCTCAGCCGCAATGTGATCATGGACGCGCCGGATATGGTGATCTGGCCTGAGACCGCTTTTCCCGGGTTTTGGGAAGTCGAACCGGAACTTGCCCAGCGCACCGGGCGGCTGGCGCGGGACATGCGCGCCGAACTGTTGATCGGAGCCCCCACCTACCGCGAGGCGGAACACGGCGTGCAAAAAATGAACAGCGTGCTTCATATCTCAAAAACGGGCGCCGAACTGCGCCGGCACCACAAGATCCGTCTCGTTCCGTTCGGCGAGTATGTGCCATTTTTTCAATTTCTGCGTCAGTACTTCGAAACGATCGGGCATTTTACGCCCGGCACGGTGATGACGCTGTTCCGAACGCCGGTGAGTTGGGGCTTTGGTGTAACGCCGGACAATCGGCCGAGAGCATTTTCGGCGCTGGTGTGCTTTGAAGATATTTTTCCTGACTTCTGCCGCCGTTATGTCCAGAAGGGGAGCTCCATGCTCATCAATGTCACCAACGACGCCTGGTTCAAGAATTCGACCGGACCCTACCAGCACGCGCAGTCGTCGGTTTTTCGCGCGGTGGAAAATCGCGTCCCCGTCGTCCGCGCGGCCAACACGGGCCTGTCCTGCTACATCGACACCACCGGCCGTGTCGTCGACAGCGTGAAGGATAAGGGCAAAGAAATCATGATCGCCGGCTTCAAAACGTTCAATGTGACCCTCAACCACCGCCCCGCTTTTTACACCCGCCATGGGGACTGGCTGATCCTAGTTTTATTGACCCTTTTCATCCTGACCCACCGCCTCTACACCGCCCGCCTCAACGAAAACCCCTCCGACGACACGGACTAAGGACTATCCGTCCCAAATTTTCAAAAATTTTCCGCTTCCATCCCGAAAGACCCTGTGCTAACATACGCACCCTCGATGTAGGGTAACTACTAACACGGCGCTGAGAATTTTGATATGCAGTCTGCTCAAAAAGCTTCGTATGCGAGGCGCGAAGGAGTGCGGTGTGGCGGTAGCCACATTAGCTCCCGAGCAACGAAGCAGACGAAGTTTTTTCAGCAGACTGCAGCCGTAATTCTCGCCGCGGGGGCGGGGACGCGCATGAAGAGCGAGCTCCCAAAAGTTTTGCACCCCGTTTGCGGGGTTCCGATGCTGGGGCATGTGCTCAGCACGGTCGAAGCGCTTGGGCTCCGGCGTAAGATAGTGGTCGCCGGCCATTTGATCGCCCAGGTGCATTCGTATGTTGATAAAAGAGCCGAGGTGGTGACGCAGTGGCCGCCTCGCGGAACAGGCCATGCTCTTTTGCAGACTCGGAAGCAATTCCGGTCTTACTGCGGTTCGGTGCTCGTCTTGTGCGGTGACGCTCCCTTAATTCGGAGCTCGTCGCTTGAGTCCCTCATCCGTTTCCGCCAGGCAAAAGCCGCCTCTTGTGCCATTCTTACTTTTCAACTCGAACACCCGACCGGTTACGGACGCATCGTGCGCGACGCGCGCGGGCGGGTCACGAGCATTGTTGAGGAATTGAACGCGACGGCCGTCGAGAAGGCGATTCGCGAAGTGAATTCGGGCGTTTATTGCTTTGACGCTCAGGCGCTTTTTAAGGCGCTGGACCGGGTGAAGCCCGATCCGATCAAAAAAGAGATTTATTTGACCGACGCGATCGAGATCCTGGCCCGCGAGGGCCGTGTCGAAGCGATCAAGACCGATCGGCCGGAAGAAACACTCGGCGTGAACACGCGGAAGGATTTGGCCACCGTGACACGGATCAAGAAGCAGGAAATTTTGGATCAGCTGATGGCGGACGGGGTCACGATCGTCGACGCGGCTACGACCTTTATCGGCGTGGGCGTGAAGATCGGACAGGACACGGTGATCCACCCGAACACGGTGATCGACGGTCCGGCGGTGATCGGGCGGAAGTGCTCAATCGGGCCTTTTGCGCGGATACGGGCCGGAGTGAAGCTCGGCAACGAAGTGACGGTAGGAAATTTTGTGGAAGTGGTTCGCTCAACCGTGGGCGACCGGACGCTTGTGAAGCATTTGACCTATCTCGGTGACGCGGAAGTTGGAGCGGATGTGAATGTCGGCGCGGGAACGATCACGGCGAACTTTGATGGAAAAAATAAGCACCGCACGGTGATCGGAAACAAGGTCAAGGTCGGGAGCGGAACAATTTTTGTGGCGCCGGTGACGGTGGGCCAGAGCGCGGTCACAGGCGCGGGCGCGGTGATCACGCGGGGGACTCGGGTGAAGCCGGGTCAGACATTTGTAGGTGTGCCGGCCAAAGCGGCGGTCAAGAATTTAAAGAAAAGGGTGATGTAGCTCATGTCTAAAGCGGAACGACTTTTGCTGGTCAGCGGGAATGCCAATAAGCCGTTGGCGGAAGAAATTGCCAAGTACCTTTCGATCCCGCTCTGCGGAGCTGTGGTCGACGCGTTCAGCGAAGGCGAAATCCGGGTTCAGGTGTTGGACGATGTGCGCGGTTCGGATTGCTTCGTGATCCAACCGACCTGTCCCGACCCGAACAAGAATTTGATGGAATTGTTGACGCTGATCGATGCTCTGAGACGCTCCTCGGCCGATCGGATCACGGCCGTGCTTCCTTATTACGGTTACGCGCGCCAGGACCGCAAGGACCGGCCGCGCGTTCCGATCACGGCCAAGCTCGTTGCCAATCTGATCACGGTCGCCGGCGCCAGCCGGGTGCTGACGCTGGATCTGCACGCGGGTCAGCTGCAGGGATTTTTTGACATTCCGTTGGATCATTTGTACGCGGTCAATGTTTTTATCGATCACATGGAACGCAAGAACATCAAGGACCTCGTGGTCGTTTCGCCCGATGTCGGCGGGATCAAGATGGTGCGCGCGTACGCCAAAAAGATGAATTGTGACTTCGCGGTTGTGGACAAGCGCCGCATCGATGACAAAAAAATTGAAGTGATGAATATTCTCGGTGAAGTGAAGGACAAAAATGTCCTGATGGTCGACGACATCGTGGCAACGGCCGGCTCGCTGTGCGAAGCCGCCGAAGCCCTGCGCCGCGCGGGAGCGAAGAGCATCTTCGCCGCCGCGACGCACGCGATCCTGTCGGGACCGGCGATCGAGCGGATCGATAAGTCATGCATCGACGAATTGTGCGTGACCAATTCGATCCCGTTGTCGAAGGAAAAGCTGCATCCCAAGATCAAGGTGCTGTCCGTCGCGCCCTTGTTGGGTGAAGCGATCCGCCGCATTCATCACTCGGAATCCGTGAGCGGCTTGTTCGGTCCGATTGTTATTTAGTTTAGCTAAGTTTGCTCAAAAAGCCTCGAATGCGAGGCGCGAGCAACGAAGCAGACGAGGTTTTTTCAGCAAACTTAAGAGGAGATGAAGTCATGAAACAGGTATCCCTTTCGGTTGAATCCAGATCAGAGATCGGCAAAGTGTCCAATAAGGTTCTTCGCCGCGACGGCAAGATCCCGGGCGTCGTGTATCACCGCGGCGAAGTCACGCAGGCGGTTTCTCTGACGGCCAAGGACCTTGATGTGATCCTGCATTCCGGTTCAGGCCAGAACGCGCTGATCAATCTAACGGTTAAAAATGAAGCGGCCCGCAAGGACCCCCGTCTCGTTGTCGTCAAAGAAATCCAACATCATCCCGTGTCGCGCTCCCCGCTGCATGTGGACTTCCATCAAATTTCGCTCACGGAGAAGATCCGCTTCACGATCCCAGTCGTCCTTAAGGGCGACGCGGTCGGCGTGAAGTCCGACGGGGGCGTGCTTGAGGCGCCGATCCGCGAGCTGAGCATCCGCTGCCTGGTCACCCAGCTGCCGGAGCACTTTGATGTCGATGTGACCCAGCTTAAGATCAATCATTCGATCCAGGTTTTGGACCTCAAATTCCCTCAGGGCGTGGAGTGCTTGACTGATCCGCACGCGGTGGTCGCGCATGTGA
>JAGVCY010000269.1 GCA_020058965.1 Candidatus Omnitrophota bacterium
AAAAAATGATCCGAGTATCTTTTTACGACACCAAGGCTTATGACCGCGAGTATTTGATCCGGGCGCCTGGCAGCGACCGCATCGAATGGGAGTTTCATGAGTTTTGGCTCAAAACCAAAACAGCCGCCACCGCCCAGGGGGAGCGAGCCGTTTGTGTTTTTGTGAATGACCGCGTGGACAGTGCCTGTCTCAAAATATTATCTCAAGCGGGCATCCAGCTGGTCACGTTGCGCTGCGCGGGGTACAACAATGTCGATCTTGTCGCGGCAAAAGCCCTCGGCATCGCCGTGACCCGGGTGCCCTCGTATTCCCCTCACGCCGTGGCCGAGCACGCGGTGGGTCTGTTGTTGACGCTCAACCGGAAGATCCACAAGGCCTATAACCGAGTCCGTGAACTTAACTTTTCATTGAACGGACTGGCGGGATTCGACATTTACGGTAAAACGGTCGGAATCATCGGCACCGGAAAAATAGGAAAAATAGCGGCCCAGATTTTTTGCGGATTCGGCGCGCGCGTGCTGGCATACGACGCGGCTCCCGATCCGGAATGGGCCAAGCCCCTCGGAGTCGAGTACACGGACCTTCCGACGCTTTTGGCCTCCAGCGACATCGTTTCTTTGCACGTGCCGCTTTTTCCGGAGTTGTTCCATATGCTCAACGCGCAGACCATCGCCCGGATGAAGCCGGGGGTTTATATCGTGAACACGAGCCGCGGCAAGCTCATCGACACAAAGGCGTTGATAGACGCTCTGAAGGCCGGGCATGTGGGCGGCGTGGCCCTGGATGTCTACGAGGAGGAAGAGGGCGTGTTCTTCGAAGATCTCTCCGGCCATGTGTTGAAGGACGATGATCTGTCGAGGCTGCTCACATTCCCGAATGTTCTGATCACCTCGCATCAGGCTTTTTTCACTCATGAGGCGCTGACGGAGATCGCGCGTGTCACGACCGAGAACATCTTGCGGTTGGAAAAGGGCGAGCCATTTTTGGCCGGAACGGTTTTGTAGACTCGGAACACGACGGAGATTTACATTGAACGATTGGCATCAATTACAAGTTGAGGAAGTCCTGGCGAAGTTGAATAGCGGCCCGATCGGACTGAGTTCAGGTGAGGCTGCCGAGCGGCTGGCTTCGAACGGACCCAACCAGTTGGTTGAACGCGGTTCAAAAAGCCCCTGGCTTATTTTATGGGAACAGCTCACCGCGGTCATGATGCTCATTCTGATCGTGGCCGCGATCATCTCGGCGGCGATGGGCGACACCAAAGATGCTGTGGTCATTCTCGTGATCGTCGTTCTGAACGCCGTATTGGGATTCAGTCAGGAGTATCGGGCCGAAAAAGCCATGGCCGCCCTGAAGAGACTCGCGGTGCCCAAGGTCAGGGTTCGTCGCGACAATGCCGTTATCGA
Source organism: Candidatus Omnitrophota bacterium (assembly GCA_020058965.1). GTDB lineage: Bacteria > Omnitrophota > Gorgyraeia > 2-02-FULL-51-18 > JAGOUK01 > JAGOUK01. The sequence continues at coordinate 1,407 of JAGVCY010000269.1, forward strand.
AGTTCCCGCGCTGGGCTTGGTGACGGGAGACATTGTTTTGCTGGAAGCGGGAAACATCGTGCCCGCGGATTGCAGGCTGATTGAAAGCGCTAATTTGCGGATCCAGGAAGCCGCGCTGACCGGCGAATCAGACGCCGTCGAAAAGAGCGCGGCGGCTTTTGTCGGATCCGACCTGCCCCTGGGCGACCGAAAAAACATCGGTTACATGGGAACCGTGGTGACTTACGGCAGGGGAACGGGGGTGGTCGTCGAAACGGGCATGCGGACCGAGTTGGGCCGCATCGCCGAAATGATCCAGACCGTTAAGCAGGAGCCGACCCCCATGCAGCTGCGCATGCGGCAACTCGGCCGCGGACTCGCCATCGCCGCGGTCGGCATTGTGTCTGTGATCTTCACGGCAGGGATCCTTCGAGGAGAAGATCTGAGGCTCATGTTTATGACAGCGATCAGCATGGCGGTCGCCGCGGTTCCGGAGGGCTTGCCGGCCGTCATGACGGTCTCCTTGGCTCTCGGAGCGCATCGGATGCTTAAGCGCCGCGCCCTGATCCGCAAACTGCCTGCCGTGGAAACGCTGGGTTCGATCACCGTGATCTGCTCGGACAAAACGGGCACCCTCACTCAAAACAAGATGACGGTCGTTGTGTTGGATGTCGCAGGGCATCGGATGGAGCTGGCGGCGGCCGGGAAGGAGGCGGGCCTTCCGGCTGAAAAAACAAATGCGCTCAACTTTCTTCTGGCCGCGGGTGCGTTGTGCAATGACGCCGAGTTAAAAATAGGCGGCGGTTCATCGGACGGGTCGCAGGTGCTGGGAGACCCGACCGAGGCCGCCTTGGTGACGGCCGCCGCCGCGTTCAATCTGCACAAAAATGATCTCGAAAAAATGTTCCCGCGGGTCGCCGAAAAGCCCTTTGATTCGGATCGGAAACGAATGACCACCGTTCATCAGGTAGCCGCGGCGTCGTCTGAAATATCATGGATCGCGGGGCATGAGCGGCCGGCTTATTTTTCTTTTACCAAAGGAGCCGTGGAGGGCCTGCTGGAAGTGTCGGGCGGAGTGTGGTTTGATCAAAAAAAGCATGACCTGGACAAAGGATGGCGCGACCGGATCATGAGGGCGCATGATGAGTTGGCTCAAAAAGGCATGCGGGTTCTCGGAGTCGCCTTCAAGCCTCTGGACTCAGTTCCTTCCGGAGCGGCTATGGACCCACTCGAAACCGGACTCGTTCTTTTGGGAATGGTCGGCATCATGGATCCCCCGCGGTCTGAAGTAAAACAGGCGGTGCATGAATGCAAGACGGCCGGCATCCGTCCCGTGATGATCACCGGGGATCATCCGCTGACAGCCGGTCATATCGCGAAGGAACTGGGTATTTCGTCCAAAGGCCGGATCCTGACCGGTCAGGAACTGACGAACATGTCGGTCGGTGAGTTGGAATCCGTCTGCGACGAAGTTCAGATCTATGCCAGGGTTTCTCCCGAACATAAATTAAAAATTATCGACGCGCTTCAGCGCCGCGGACATATCGTCGCGATGACGGGGGACGGCGTGAACGACGCTCCCGCCTTGCGAAAAGCGAACATCGGGATCGCGATGGGGATCACGGGGACCGACGTATCCAAAGAGGCCTGTGACATGGTGCTGTTGGACGACAATTTCGCGACGATCGTCGCGGCCATCAAAGAAGGGCGCGTGATCTATGACAACATCCGCAAATTCATCAAATATCTTCTGACCACCAACAGCGGGGAGCTGTGGGTCATGTTCGCGGCCCCGTTTTTTGGGATGCCCCTGCCGCTTTTGCCCATCCAGATCCTGTGGGTGAATTTAATGTCTGACGGGGTCCCCGCGCTGGCGCTCAGCGTCGAGCCGCCGGAGACGGATGTAATGCGCCGCATGCCCGCCAAGCCGAACGAGAATATTTTTGGCCGGGGACTGGGCCGGCACATCTTGTGGGTGGGCATTCTCATGGCGGCGGTATGCCTTGGGGCGGGCTTCGCGTATTGGAAGGACGGAAATCCCGCCTGGCAGACGATCGTTTTTAACATCATGTGTCTTTCATCGCTCAGCCATGTCATGGCCATCCGCTCCGATCGTTATTCGCTTTTTCAGGCAGGTATATTTTCTAACAAACCCATGCTGGCGGCCGTCTTGTTCACGTTTGTCATGCAATTGGCGGTCATTTATGTGCCGTTTTTTCAAGGATTGTTCAAAACGGTTTCTCTGACCCTCAAAGACATGATGATCTGCATAGGCTTAAGCTTGATCATATTCGCGGCGGTGGAGTTTGAAAAATGGTTGATCCGGAAAAGGAACCAGCATTCACAGGGTTTTTAAATACCCTGGGAAGCATACGATCGTTACATACAGCCTTTGGCACGGAGCTTTTGATCTGAAGCTTTCGGATAGGCTAGTAGTGAATGCAGATTTATTGCTAAATAGTCATTGTTCGGCTGTACACAAGGAATAAGTTTTAGAAATTAGACCCCTCAAAACCCGGACAAATTGGACAAGAATCCTGCCACTTTGTCCGCGAGACTGCTGTCACAAGCGCGATAACCTCTCTCGAGGCGACCTCTCGGAATAGCTGTTATAGATAGGTAAGAGGGTAGATAAGACTAGGCCTGATACTGAGAGGAGAGGGTATACTCCGACCTGATAGGGCCGCCACTTAACCTCTCTAGAGGGAGAGGCGGACCCCAGTGAATAGCCCAAGGTGGATAACACCACCTTGGGCTATTCGTTTGTCCAAACACGCCAAAGGATTGGGGCATTTCTGGCGATCGGGCAAAATAAAGCGCTTAATTCGAGTGACCTTACCCCGTAAAACCCCAAGTCGGGCAATGACGCCTTGGGGTTTTTTTGCCGGTTCAAGCGCATCAAAAATTGTACAGGGGTCTTGACAAAAT
>JAGVCY010000291.1 GCA_020058965.1 Candidatus Omnitrophota bacterium
CCGGAGATTGATCGGGGGCGTTCGGGCCTCCTCGCTCAAGAGGGGAGGAGAAGAAAGTTGAATTTGGTGAATAGTCCGAGTAGACTCGAAACGGAGGTATTCCATGCACAGCGTTAAAGAAATTATCAGGGAAGCTGAATCTCTACCCGTGGAAGATAGAACAACTCTGATCAACTCGCTCCTTCGGACTTTAAATACGCCCAAAGCAAAAATTGACCGGGAATGGATCGGCGTTGCCAAGCGTCGTCTAGCAGATCTTCGCTCCGGTCGTGTGAAGTTGATCCCAGGAGACAAGGTTTTTACCAAGCTTCAGAAACGCCTCGGAAGATGACTTTTGGATTTCACCCGGCCGCGGAGGAGGAGTTTTACGAAGCCGTTCAGTACTATGAAGCTTTTGAAAAAGCGTTAGCCCGTGATTTTTCCATCGAAGTTCATTCCGCCATCCAAAATATACTGGATTATCCGTCGGGCTGGCCCGTGCTCGAAGGCGACATCCGCCGCTGCTTCACAAATCGGTTTCCGTTCGGAATTCTTTACAGCATAGAAAAAAAATCGGATTTTTATTCTAGCGGTGATGCACCTGCATCGGGCTCCCGGGTATTGGAAGACAAGACTTGGATAATTCGGAAATTCAAATAGATCGGGCAGCGGTGCAAACCGACGGAGCCGAGAAGAAGATTTATACTGTCAGTCAGCTGACGCGCCTCGTGCGATTCACGCTTGAGGATCTTTTTAGTTCGGTGTGGGTTGAGGGGGAGATTTCGGATTTTACGCATCATTCGTCCGGGCATATGTACTTCAATCTCAAGGACGGGGATTCGGCGCTTTCGTGCGTGATGTTCAAGCGGGAGAACACGCGGCTCAGGTTCAAGGCGGAAGCGGGGCAGAAAGTGCTGCTGCACGGGCGGGTGAGTATTTATGTGCCGCGGGGGCAGTATCAGCTCGTGGTCGATACGATGGAACCGAAAGGGCTCGGGGCGCTTCAGCTGGCGTTTGAGCAGCTCAAGACCAAACTTTTTAAGGAAGGGCTTTTTGACGAAGCGCGCAAGCGGCCGCTGCCGTTTTTGCCGCTTACGATCGGAGTGATCACCTCGCCAACCGGGGCGGTGATCCGCGACATGATGCATGTTTGGGAGCGGCGTTTTCCCAAGGTTCGCATTCTTCTGGCTCCGGTTCAGGTACAGGGTGCTTCGGCCGCGCCGGAGATCGTGAAGGCATTGGCCGACATGAATGAATTTGGTGAAGCGGATGTGATCGTCGTGGCGCGCGGCGGCGGGAGTCTCGAGGACTTGTGGGCGTTTAACGAAGAGTCGGTGGCCCGAGCGATCGCCGCTTCTCACATACCGGTGGTTTCCGCGGTGGGACATGAAGTGGATTACACGATCGCGGATTTTGTCGCCGACCGGCGGGCTCCGACGCCATCCGCCGCGGCCGAAATACTTTTACCATCGCTCGCGGAGCTGGAAGCAGGCTTGAAGGATACCGGCGCGCGGCTCGCACGGATCTTGCGGAGGGAAGTGGATGATCGACGCGAAACGCTTGAGCGGCTCAAGGCCTCGCGCGTTTTTTCTCGGCCTCAGGTTTTGGTGGAAGACTTGCTTCAGTCCGTGGATGGGCTGGCGCGGCAGTTGGAAACGGCCGCGGGCCGGCGCGTCGCGGACTGCGGCAAGGAAGTGAAGTATTTGGCGGGGCAGTTGGAGGCGCTGAGTCCTCAAAAATGTCTCGAGCGCGGATACAGCATCGTGTTTGACGCGGCTGACGGGGGCATTATAAAATCCACGCGCCAATTGGATCGGTCGCGTTCGTTACGGATCCGCGTCGCCGATGGTGAGCGGGAAGTCACAAAATCAATCTAGATCCTTCGGCCGCCTACGGCGGCTCCAGGATGACGGGAAAAAATATGACACAGAACAAAGAAGCGAAGTTCGAAGATCAGCTTAAGAAGCTCGAAGATATTGTCGGCCGCATGGAAAGCGGCGACCTCACGCTCGACGAGTCGCTCAAGCTGTATGAGGAAGGCGTCAAGCTGTCACAAAGCTGCACCAAGCGTTTGGAAGAGGCCCAGAAGCGCATCGAAGTGCTTTTGCGCAGCAGTTCCGGCGAATTGAGCGCGGTGCCAGCGGATGACGATCTCAAACCGAAAAAGCCCAAGAAATAATTTCATAGAGTGCTGAAAAAAATATCTCACGCAGTCCGCTCAAAAAGTTTCGAATGCGAGGCGCGAGCAACGAAGCAGGCGGAGCTTTTTCAGCGGACTGCTCGGGTGGCGGACCGCGCGCTCGACCGGCTTCTGCCGGCAAAAAGTCTATACCCGGCGCATTTGGCCGAGGCGATGAGGTATGCGGTTTTTTCGGGCGGAAAGCGCGTGAGGCCATTTTTAGTTTTGCAGGCCGCGCGGGTGTGCGGCGCAGCTGAATCCAAAGTCCTGCCGTTGGCCGCCGCGATCGAAATGATACACGCGTATTCGCTCGTTCATGATGATCTGCCGGCGATGGATGACGACGACTTCCGCCGCGGTCGGAAAACCTGTCACAAGCAATTTGATGAAGCGACGGCGATCTTGGCCGGGGACGCGCTGTTGACGCAGGCATTTTTGGTGTTGGCGGAGGCGAAAGATGTCGCGGAACCGCGCCGACGGCAGGTGATCGCGGCCGTGGCGCGCGCGTCAGGGGCCTTTGGAATGGTCGGCGGCCAAGCGGCCGACCTAAAACACCAGAAGAAAAAGGTAAAACTTAAAGAGCTTTCGCGCATCAACGCGCTCAAAACGGGATGCCTGATCACAGTGTCCTGCGAAGCGGCGGCGCTTTGGGCCGGAGCAGCTCCCGGGGCCGTTAAGCGTCTAAAAAACTATGGCAAAGAAGTGGGTTTTCTCTTTCAGCTGGTGGATGATATCATAGACGGCGACGGCTATGTCCCCCTTTTGGGCGCGTGCAAAACTTATGAGTTAGCCGCGAAGGTGCGCGATTGCGCCAAAGCCGCGGTTCGGCCGTTTGGCCCCCAAGCCTCGGAGCTTGAGGCGTTCGCCGATTTTTTGTTCGAACGCAAGGCATGAGGGTTTTAAGGTTTTATGACTCCGTTGCTTCCTAACATCAATTCACCCCTGGACCTGCGCAAGCTGCCCAAAGAAGAGCTGCCGCGTTTGGCCCGTGAGGTTCGCGACTGCATCATCGAGACCGTCTCTGAGAAGGGCGGGCATCTCGGTGCGGGCCTTGGCGTCACCGATCTCACCATCGCTTTGCACTATGTTTTGAACACCCCCGAAGACTTTTTGGTCTGGGATGTCGGTCATCAGGTGCAGGCGCACAAAATTCTTACCGGCCGCCGCGATGCTTTTAAAAAATCCTTCCGTCAGTACAAAGGAATCAGCGGGCTCGTGAACAGCGGCGAAAGTCCCTACGATGTTTTTACCACCGGTCATGGCGGCCCGTCCATTTCGGCCGCGCTCGGTGTCGCCGTCGCCCGCCGCCGTCAGGGAAAAAACACCAAGGTTGTCGCGGTCATCGGAGATACTTCGATCGCCAACGGAATGGCGCTGGAGGCGATGAATCACGCCGGGCATATTCGCGAAAATCTTGTCGTGATTTTGAACGACAATGAAATGAGTATTTCCAAATCCGTCGGCGCGATGTCGCGCTACCTCACGCAGCTGATCTCGAATCCCACCTACAATCACCTGCGCGACGAAGTCGAAACGCTGATCGGCCGTTTTCCCAAGGTCGGCGGCCGCGTGCTTGGAAAGATCAAGTACATCGAAGAGGGCGTGAAACATCTTTTGGTGCCGGGCCAGCTTTTTGAAAATCTAGGCTTCCGTTATTTTGGTCCGCTCGACGGGCACAATATGGAAAGTATGCTTGATCTGTTTCCGAAGATTTTTTCGATGCAGGGGCCTGTCTTGATCCATATTATTACGAAGAAGGGGAAGGGCATGCCGATGGCGGAAGCCGACCCGATCCGCTGGCACGCGTCCGCGCCCTTTGACATGAAAACCGGTGAGCTTAAGAAAAAATCAACGGAGCTTTCGTACACCGAAGTGTTCGGTCAGACGATGTGCGAGATGGCCGAAGCCGATCCGAACATTGCCGCGCTCACCGGCGGCATGCCGGACGGCACCGGACTTGTCAAATTCGGCCAGCGGTTTCCCGAGAGATTTTTTGATGTCGGAATTTCGGAAGAGCATGGCATCACTTTTTGCGCCGGGTTGGCGTACGGCGGAATGCGGCCCTTTGTCACGGTGTACTCCACTTTTTTGCAGAGGGCGTTTGACCAGATCGTTCATGATATCGCGCTTCAGAACTTGCCGGTTATTTTTGCGATGGACCGCGGCGGCCTGGTCGGCGAAGACGGCCCGACCCATCACGGCGTGCTCGACATTTCGTTTATGCGCAAAATCCCCGGCATGACGGTGCTTGCGCCGCGGGACGGCAAGGAATTTGTGCAGATGCTGCATTTTGTGGTCGGGCATACTTCAGGACCGATCGCTCTGCGCTACCCGCGAGGTTCCGTCACGGAACTGCTTCATCCGGCACTGACCAGTCATGCGACTACTCCGATTGAGCTGGGCAAAGCGGAAGTGCTTCGGGAGGGCTCGGATGTGATGCTGTTTGGGTACGGCGCGATGGTGGGCCCCGCGCTTGAAGCGGCCGAAGCGCTTGAGCGCGATGGCGTCAGCGCGGGCGTGGTCAATGCCCGTTTTGCCAAGCCCCTCGATGAGGAATTGATCCTGGCCTGTGCGCAAAAAACCAAACTGATGGTGACACTCGAGGAAGGATGCGTGGCCGGCGGCTACGGATCAGCGGTGTTGGAAGCGCTGGCCGCGCATCAAGTGACGATCCCGGCGCTCTGCCTGGGAATTCCGGACCGCTTCATCGAACACGGCCCTCGCGCCACACTGCTGGATCTGTGCGGGCTCTCGCCGCAAAAGATCGTTGAATCGGTTCGTTCCGCGCTTCAGGGGATTTCGCCCTCGCCTGTCAGCTCCGCGTCAGCCGCCCGCTAGCAGTCTGCTGAAAAAGCCGCATCTGCTTCGTTGCTCGGGAGCTTATGTAGCTATCGCTACACCGCGCTCCCTCGCGCCTCGCATCCGCGGCTTTTTGAGCAGACTGCTAATGGTTTGGCTTGCACTCTCTGTGTTTATTTCGACTTTTATTTGACAAGACTTGCTCATACTATTAAAATGTTAACAATTTTATGAATCGTAAATTAGAAACTTATAGCCCCAAAAAGGAGTTTTTTGGGGCGGGTCGGGCGGTGTGTCAATCCGCGGCATTTGTCTTGGTGCTGTTGTTACCCATGACGGGACATACC
>JAGVCY010000031.1 GCA_020058965.1 Candidatus Omnitrophota bacterium
CGACGCTCTTCCGATCTGTAAGTCCTTCCGGAGTTGCCGGAGCGGGAGAAGTTCCGGCCGCGCCGTAGGCGGCGTAAACAGACGCGTTCTCCCGAGTTCTCACCCTGCCGAAGTACGCGCCGGAGGCCGTCAATCCGTCCACGATGATGTCCGCGCGCACGGTTCCGCGCCGGCCGTCGCCGGCTATTTGGTTCTCGAGCCGGAGTTCTGCTCCTGCGATGGATCGGAATTCACCCTCCGCGTTCAGCGTCAGGCGCAAGCCGCCCGCCGATATCTGAATCGGCTGTTTGACTGGGCCGTCGAATACCCGGGCAATCAAATCAATACCGTGCTTGCTGGACGCGGTTGGCTCAAGCGAAACGGGACGATCGCCCATGCGGAAAGGTTCGGAAACATAGATTTGTCTGTGATCGGCGATTTTGTCTTTCCCGTCAAAACGGTTATCGGCCACCACCTTGCCAAAGTCATCCAAGAGCACCGTCCAGGTTCGGATATGCGTTTCGTCGGGCCCGGAGGTTCGAACCGACACCTGATTTTGCTCGATTCTGGAGGTGATGGAAGCGCCTTGACCGGTCGAAGGATTGGCGAGAATGCCTGCGGCGTCAAATAGTTTGTTGGTGTACCAAGACATGGCTGGCTGATTTCCACGCAGAGCAATCCCAACGGCAGCGGCCTGCACCCAATCGGATGCGCGGGTGAGCCGCGTAAAAGCTTCTACATTGGCGCCCACTTCACGGAGCGCGGAGGTCAGCGCGGCATCGACCTGTTTTACCTGAATCGCCGCTTTGTAAAGAGCGATCTGACTGGCGCCGGAACCGCCAAACCGCCGGTCGAAGGGGGATCGGGACTGCGCGATCGTCTGGTCAGGGGCGGAAATTAAATCGGCCGCTGTTTGGCCCAGCGTCACCGAGCGGGTTTGAAGTTTCTGATCCTTCATGCCGGTAAGCACATCGCGAGCCGGTTGAAAACTTCCTTCGTGAAAAACAATCGCTTTTTCTGCCATCAATCCCCTCTCGGCTGTGCTCAAAGAAAAAGCCGCACCGTCTATCGACAACACGGCGTTTTTTCCCTCCAACACAAACGCGTCCGTCGGGCGGGCGATCATTCTGGAATTCTGACCGTCCCAATCAAAATAAACGGTGCTGTCATGAACGCCGTCGACACTAACCCGTATCGGGTCGGATGCGGCGGGTGCGGCGCCGGAGTTGGCTCGGGAGGATTCCCCTGCCGCGCCGGCCGCCGTATAAAACATGGGTTTGATCGCCTCACTTCCGTAGACAGTCACCAAGCCGCGTATAGCCGTGCGGCCGTCCTCCGTAAAAAATAGCTGGCTTCCCGCGTGCACCTTGAATCCGTCTCCCACGCGCTTACCGGTTCGACCGGTAATTTGGGTCAGCGCTTGAGATGTTTGCCACTGCGCTCCGGGCGTCATGAGCGCTTGGACATTGCCTCGATATTCACGCGGGTCCTCGGCGCCAAACTGAAGGCGAAGCGGATTGGTTTCGCTCGCTTGGAAGTCAGCGTGAATGCCGTCTGACTGAATCTTGATCAGGGCCGTGCGCAATCCATCGAACCTCACATCGATTCCACGATCCCTCGCTTCCGCACTGACAACTGATTGCTGTTCGTTAAAAATACCGTTCTCGTTCCAGACCGCGAGAACCGACGGACTGGTTTCGGGTCCGATCCGTTGAGTTTCGATAAAACCGCGTATGCCGCGGCCGGTCCAAAGGCGGGTCGTGTCAAAAAATCCAGCGCCGCGGGAATTCGGCGTAAATAAAATACCACCCGCTGTCCGGGAGAGCTCGCCTTCAAAACGCTCCGCCTGGGCAAAATCGACGGCCAAACCCACTTGGTGCAACAGGGAGAATCCGGCAAAAAGTTTTTGATTTTCCGAAGATTGGCGGCCGACAGCCGGCAGGTTCTGCAAAAAGGTATTGAGCGCAGATCCACTTAAGGATCGGGCTGTCTGCAAGGCCTCCGCATCATTGAGCCGGGGCAATCCGGCCGCGGTCATATGTTCCTGCAGGCGGCGAGCCGTAAAGGCGTTGGTCGGGTCGATAGGCACGGCGTTTGCGATCGGCAGTATCGAGAGCGGAGCCTCATCGCCGCGAACGGTGTAGGTCAGGCCGATCAGCGCGTTGCCTTCGATTTTTTGGGCGGACCCTTTGAGAATCGCGGAAGCTAGAGTCCTGAGCGAAGCCGAATTTTTGACCATCCCGGCCAGGTCTTCAACACTGCGGTCTTTAACTGCTGATAATTTTTTATCGAGACCGTCCGCCAGTGTGATGATGGAGCGTGCTTCGGTCACCGCCGCCGCGCGGTTGCCGGAATTATGGGCACTGATCGCGCTGTTGGCGCGGGCTTGCATCTGCGGCATACGGCTGATTTTTTCGATTTCGACAGTCGAAACATCCTCGGACGACACTGAGCGATATGCGCTGAGCAGTTCGGTCGGATTTTTTGCCGTGCCGTCTCCGTTCCAATGATCCGCAAATTTAAGGTACACCATCGCGCCGGTTTTTCGATCCGCCAGACCCACGGTGACGGGCGCAGTCCCAGCCTGATCCGCCCAGCGCTTGCCGACCGCATCCGGTCCGTAAATCGACAGGTCAAAGAGATTGCCGTTTTGCGCATTCATCGATGCAACATGACCCTCCGGGAGCCCGTTGATATAGGCGGTGCCGGTCGCCAGACCCAGGTCGTTGCGGATCTCGGATACGATGCGGCTGATCTTGACGCAGTTGGCGCCGGCGTCGGTTTCGCGGACATGGCCTTTTTCGCGCACGATGTTCTGGCCGACCATCACCTGCGTCGCGCGGTCCGCGGAGCTGGCGAAAGCGGCGCGGGCAGC
>JAGVCY010000030.1 GCA_020058965.1 Candidatus Omnitrophota bacterium
CCTGCGTATTTGGAGCAAATGATCTTGCGGCGCACTTTAAGCGTGGGCGTAAGCTCGCCGTCTTCAACGGTAAAATCTCTTCCAAGAACGGCGAAGTATTTGATCTGTTCGTAGGGAGCCAGTCGCTGGCAGGTCGCGTGGATCTGCGCCTGAATCAGTTCGTGCACCCAAGGCGAAGCGGCGAGGGCGGCGGGCGTGCGATTGCTTTCTCCCCGCTCAATGGCCGCGCGCTCCAGCTCCTGAAAATTGGGGACGATCAGCGCCGTTAAAAAATGATGTCCTTCGCCATACAAGACGCAGCGTTCGATCAGCGCGCTTGTCTCATATTCCTTTTCGACCGCCGCGGTGGCAATTTTTTTACCACCGGATAGAATGAGAAGTTCTTTGATGCGGCCGGTGATTTTTAAAAAACCGTCGGAATCGATAGACCCTAGGTCGCCCGTATGAAACCAACCGTCCTTAAGCGCTTCTTCCGTTTCTTTGGGTTTGTGATGGTATCCGCTCATCACACTCGGTCCCTTCACGCATATTTCGCCTTCGGCGGATAGGCGAACTTCAAGATTCTCGACGGGTAAACCGACGGTTCCAAACTTGTAGTGATCGACTCGATTTAGGCTGATGACGGGAGAAGTCTCGGTAAGCCCGTATCCCTCCAAAATCAGGATGCCAAGCCCGGCAAAGAAATTTGCCTGCTCAGCCGCAAGCGGCGCGCCTCCCGAAACGCAGAACCGAATCCGCCCGCCCAAGGAATCCCGAACTTTTTTGTACGCAAGAAGGTCGGCGATCTTGTGCTGAATGGCCAGCCACCCTCCGAGCTTTTGACCCGGCCGCGAGAGGCGCTCGGAGACCTTGCGTCCAACCCGCATGACCCAGCCCGCAAGCGCCTTTCGCAAAGGAGATGCCGCGAGCATCTTCTGATAAATTTTAGCGTGAACTTTTTCATAAAACCGCGGAACCGCCATCAAAAAAGTAGGCCTGGCCTTGAGCGAATCTTCGGCAACGGTGTTGATGTTGCGGGCATAAACAATGCGCGCCCGCGCCATGCACATCAGGTAATACCCGCAGGTGCGTTCGAAGACATGCGAAAGAGGTAAAAACGAAAGGTGGGTGTCATCCCCGCTGAGCGGCAGCGACTTGATCACGGCGCTCATGTTGGATAAAAAGTTTCCATGCGTGAGCGACACGCCTTTAGGAAATCCCGTTGTGCCGGAGGTGTAAATGATGGTCGCCGCGTCCGAGGGACCAATCTGCGCCAAACGATCCCCTACTTCCTTTTCCGAAAAAGACGGAGCGGTCAAAAAATCATCCATTCGCACAACCTTCTGAAGCGCCAAAGGGTTCTGCAGCGTGTAAGTGCCTTCGACCAAAACAACCGCCCATAACTCGGGGCATTCGTGCAGCACGGGGTCCAGGCGGGCCAGGAGTTCGGTATTTTCGACCACGAGAACTCGGGCGGATGCGTCTTTTAAAATATAGCTGATTTCCGGCGCTGCCAGTGTGGTGTATATGGGTACGGTCGAAGCACCGAGCAAAAGCGCACCGACATCGGACGCAACCCATTCCGGACGATTTGTGCTCCAGATCGCGAGCCTCATCCCCTTTTGAATCCCAAGCTGATGAAGGCCGGCGGCAGACGCAAGGATCTGCGCCCATACTTGCGACCAGTTCAAAGTGACGAGCGTGTCGTTGCGAAAAACCGAAAGCGCTTCCCGCCCGGGAGCCCCCCGCGCGTTATCCGCGAAGATTTGGACGAGATTTTTGACGTCAGTCATGCGGAGCGTTACCGGCTGCCACTTTATGCGGTTGCGTGGAAGGGCTTGTTTTGACGCGCCAGATCCGCAAGGAATCGCGCAGGCCTAAAGCGTTCCGCGTCGACTTCCTTTTGCAGCCGCTCCAATGATTTGACGATGTTGGCGGTGCCGACCGTATCCGCGTAGCGCAACAGCCCGCCGCGAAATGGAGGAAATCCCGTTCCCATCATCATTCCGAGGTCGACATCCGCCGGTTCGCGGCAAACGCCTTCCTCGAGACAGAATGCGGCTTCGTTGATCATCACATACAGGCAGCGTTCGATCACTTCGGACTCGGGCAGGGTCTTCGTTCCGCCCGCGAACTTAGCGGCTTCGGGATTCAGCTGCCGATCCTTATCGGCGTGCAGATAAAACCCTTTTCCATTTTTTTTCCCGAGAAGCTTGGCGTCCGCCAGCTTATGCGAAAGCTCAGCGGCTTTCATGCGTGCGCCGAAAGCGCTTTCGAGGATTTTTCCGACCTTGTAGGCAACATCAAGGCCGATTTCATCCAAAAGAATGAAGGCGCCCATAGGCATTCCAAACTCAAGGAGAACCCCATCCACCGCTTCGACGGAGTACCCCGCTTCGGCAAGATAGCCGGCTTCGTTGAGATACGGCATGAGCAGTCGGTTGACCAGGAAGCCCGGAGCGTCCTTGACGACGATGGGTGTTTTGCGCAAGCGGCGCGAGAGCTGAACAATGGTCGCGATGGCCGCATCGCTGGTCTTGGCACCACGGATGATCTCGACCAGCGGCATGCGGTCCACCGGATTAAAAAAGTGCATTCCCACCACGCGCCCCGGATCGCTGACCGCGGTCGCCATTTCGGTCACCGAGAGGGAGGAGGTGTTGGATGCTAGGATCGCGTCCGGACGAGTCGCCTTGTCCATTTCCGCAAAAACCTTTTTCTTCACTTCCATGTTCTCGACAACGGCCTCAATGACGACATCGCAGGTTTTGAATCCCGAGTAATCCATGGTTGGCAGGATCAACCCTTGCAGCGCATTGGCCTGCGCGGCAAGGTATTTGCGCCGTTCAACCGCTTTTTTGTAAACGGCGGCCGATGAGCGAAGACCTAGGTTGAGCGCTTCGGCCGTGACATCTTTGAGACGGACGGGAATGCCGGCGGAGCTGACGAGCTGGGCAATGCCCCCGCCCATGACTCCAGCCCCGAGCACGGCGACTTTATCCACGGTAAGCGCCGGCGCGGGCGTCCAGACCTCTTTTTTGTAACGCTCAGTCAGATTAAAAATCTGAATCATTGTTTTGTGCTGGCCCAGCTTAACGAGCTTGCCAAAAAAGAGAGATCGGAA
>JAGVCY010000134.1 GCA_020058965.1 Candidatus Omnitrophota bacterium
GACGCTGGCGAAGGCGATCGACACCGGCTATCAGCGCATTCAGTTTACGCCTGACCTTCTGCCGGCAGATATTTTGGGCACGCAGATCTACAACCCAAAAACGGGCGAGTTCTCGACCAAACGCGGACCGATTTTTTCCAATATTATTCTGGCAGACGAAATTAACCGCGCTCCGGCCAAGGTTCAGAGCGCGCTTCTTGAAGCGATGCAGGAACGCCGCGTGACGATTGCGGGCGAGACCTACATTCTGCCCGCGCCGTTTTTGGTCATGGCAACACAGAATCCGATCGAGCAGGAAGGCACCTACCCCTTGCCCGAAGCGCAGGTGGACCGATTCACCTTCAAGGTCGAGATCACCTACCCGTCGAAGGCCGAAGAGTTGATGATCATGGATCGTATGACCTCGTCGGACGAGGCGGAAGTGAGGCCGGTCCTGAAGCCCGAAGATATTTTTAGAGCCCGGAAGCTGCTGAAGGAAGTTTATGTCGACGATCGGATCAAGCAATACATCATCAATTTGATCTCCGCGACCCGTGCGCCGCAGGATTACAAGCTCGACCTCAAACGGCACATCATGTACGGAGCCAGCCCGCGCGCGACTATTTATTTGAACCTGGCCGCGCGCGCCAACGCCTTCATGCAGGGCCGCGGATTTGTGGTGCCGGAGGATGTCAAGGCGATCGCGCCGGATGTTCTGCGCCATCGCGTGGTCGTGACCTATGAGGCGGAAGCCGAAGAGCTCCGCTCGGTGGACATCATCAAGAAAATTTTTGACAAGGTCGAAGTCCCTTAGCGAGAAAACGATTGGCCGGCCGCGTCTGCTTCAAAGACTGCGGATGCGAGGCGCGAGGAGCGCGGCGTATCCGCAGGATACGAAAGCGACAAGCAACGAAGCAGGTGCAGTCTTTCAAGCAGACGCTATGATTCCAAAAGATCTTTTCGCCAAAATTAAGTACATCGACATCACGACCTCGCGGCTCGTCGAGAGCGTTTTTGCCGGTGAGTACCATTCGGTCTTCAAGGGTAAGGGCATCGAATTCGACGAAGTGCGTGAGTATGTCCCCGGGGACGATATCCGCGACATCGACTGGAATGTCACCGCCAAAACCGGAGTCCCTCACACCAAGCGCTTTATCGAAGCGCGCGAACTCACCGTTGTTTTTTTGATCGATGTCAGCGCTTCGGAGTACTTTGGGTCAAAGTCAAAGTCCAAGGCGGAAGTCATTGCCGAGATCTGCGCGCTGCTGGCGCTCGCGGCCATCCGCAACCACGACCGCGTCGGTGTGCTCTTTTTTACCGATCGCGTCGAAAAATTTATTCCTCCCCGAAAGGGCAAGCGCCATGTGCTGCGGGTCGTCCGCGAGATCCTGGGTTTTAAACCCGCCGGAAAGCGTACGGACCTCAACGCTGCCTTTCGCGCCCTGAACGACATCGTTTCGCGCCGGGCGGTGGTGTTCGTGTTCTCGGATTTTTTGGCGCCCAATTACGATAAGCTCATCAAGATCACGCACCGCAAACATGATCTGGTCGGCGTGCTCGTGGAAGATGCCGGTGAAGTGGCTTTTCCGGGCCTGGGCCTGTTGGAGATCGAGGATGTCGAAACAGGACAGCGCATCACCATCAACAGTTCCGGCCGCCGATTCAGAAAAAAATTCTCCGAAGCCGCCGAAACCCGCCGCGCCGAGCGCAAACGCCTTTTTGACTCGATCAAGATGGATCACATCGATATTCGAACGGACCAACCCTACATTCAGCCGCTGGTTCGATTTTTTAAGGAGCGGGCGAGAAAGGGTCGCTTTGTTTAGCATCCGGGGCTTTTTGAGCAGACTGTTTTTACTTACGATTATCTCGGTGGGGCTTATTCTTCAGGTTGGGGGTGGCGCGTGGGCGGCAGACGGCGGGTTCGAGGTGATTTTTTCGATCAGCAAGCAAAAGGCGGCCGTCGGAGACGAGTTGGTTATCGCGGCGGATATCACGCACGATGAGAACTTTAAGATTGAAGATTTGCCCGCTAAGCTCAAGATGTCTCCTTTTACCCTCAAGCGCGCGGAACGGGTCGCGCCAAAGAAAGCCAAAGGCGTGGTCGCGGACGGTTTTAGAGTAACGGTGACCATTTTTGATGTCGGTAAGTTCACGGTGCCCCGCATTCCGATCCATTTTAAGGACCCCAAGGGTAAGTCCGGGGTGGTTTACACCGACGCGTGGCCCGTTGAAGTGTTCAGCGTGCTCGGCAATCAGAAAGACACCGGGGATATTCGACCGCTCAAAGGCCCCGAGTCGCTCGAGACTGACGCGGAAAAGCGCCACCGCCTTTTAATCCTGCTGGCGGCGCTGTTGGCGGCATTGTCGGCAGGGCTTTTGACCTGGTGGGCATGGCGCCGGTGGGAATCCTGGCGCGAAGCGCGCAAGACGCCGCGGCAGCGGGCGATCGAAGCGCTCGCGCGGCTCGAAAAAAAGGCCCTTTTGCATGGCGGACAAGCCAAAGCCCATTACGCGGAACTCACCGACATACTTAAGACCTATGTCATTCGGGAATTTGGTACCGGGTCTTTAGAGCACACCACGCGGGAGTTTGTCGCGGCACTCCAAATGATCCCGGCGGACGCGCGCGGCACCGGAACCGCCGATCAAGCCAAGGAAATATTGGATGCGGCGGATCTCGTAAAATTTGCCCGCGCCGTTCCGACGGCAGATGAATCGCGGTGTGCGTCAGAAAAAATTCAGAAGTTTGTCACCGAGACTTCCTCCGACGGCGCCCCGCCTGCGGCAAAAAGGAAGAAGCGCGCATGAGATTGGCAAATCCGATTTTTTTAGCGCTGATCGTGCCGACCGTCCTGCTGGCGATTTTGACCTTGATGGGTTGGATCGGCCGGGAGGCGAGCTTGCGATTTTCGAGTGTCGAAATCGTCCGGGCGGCAGGCGCGCGGCAGATCACCCTGCGGCGTCTCATTCTGACATTGATCCGTCTGGCGGCGGTCATGATCCTGGCCTTCACGCTGGCGCGGCCACAGACAGGTGAGGGGAAGACGGAAGAGTCGCGTGAGGTTCTTGATATCATGATCGCGATCGATGTGTCGAGCTCCATGGCAACGCTTGATTTTCATCCCGAGAACCGCCTGACGGCCGCCAAAACGGAAGCGCAGCGCTTCATCGAAAACCGCCCCAGCGACCGCTTGGGGCTGGTGATCTTTTCAAAACATTCGATCACGATCAGCCCGCTGACGACGGATCACAAGGCTCTCATCCGCCTTCTCGGGCATGTCGAGATGGGGATGATGGAGGACGGCACCGCGATCGGCGTGGGGCTGGCCAAC
>JAGVCY010000174.1 GCA_020058965.1 Candidatus Omnitrophota bacterium
GCTCTTCCGATCTGACCGCGCTCGAAGTGCAGGGCGTGCTCGGAGAAGGTCGCGACGCTCTGGTGGCATCCCGTTCCGGCGGCGACGCCCGCGCTCAATTGATCATGGCCGATGAAAACGCGGATCGTATGATCATCTATCGAGCGATCGCCAAAAAAAATCAATCCTCCGTCGAGGATGTCCAAAAGGTCTACGCCGAACGCCTTCGCGATGCGCTTCCGGATGGCGCGCAGGTCCAAAACGCGGACGGCAGCTGGACGAAGAATTGATCCGAACCGCCTACATCGCGGTTTTCGGCGCAGCGGGAGCGCTCTTGCGGTATGGCTTTACGGTTGTTGGCCAGAGGGTCATCGGAGGGGATTCTCCCTTCGTGACCCTCGGGGTCAATTTGAGCGGTTCTTTGATCGCGGGTCTTCTGCTGGGAATTTTTGAAACTGTCGCGGTTTCTGCGGATTTGCGCGCGGCGATTTTTGTCGGGGCATTGGGAGCCTATACGACTTTTTCGACATTCACGGTTGAGAATTTTGCCCTTATTCGGAAGGGCCAGTACGCGCTTTGTTTTTGGAATATGACCCTGAGCCTGGTTCTTGGTACCTGCGCGGTATTTGTTGGTTACGGCCTCAGTCGCTTGCTACATTTTGATACGCCTACCCGCTAAACCTTTCCCAATCTCCAGCGTCCAATGTGTGTAGCCCATAGAAGGGGCTAAGCTAAGTGTAAAAAACTCACATTACAAACTGGAGACTGCTGACATGAAATCGATCAAGAGTGGTGTTGCGGTGGTGGTTGCGTTGGTTGGCTTATCGACCGGGGCGGCTCAGGCGCATGCCGAGATCGATATTCAGAGTCTGCTGAGGGAAGGTTTATTGGGAGCGGGCGTGGGTGCTATATCGGCCGGCGTTGGAAAGGGTAATGTCGGAACCGGCGCGTTGGTCGGAGCCGGAACCAACATTATCGGTGGTACCTTGCTTCAATTTTTGACTTCTTCACCGTCCGGAAGATCCGCCCAGCCGGTTTATGGACAACCCACGTACAGTCAGCCCGTTTACGCCCAGCCGGTTTATTCGCAACCCGTCTACACCGCGCCGCAGCCCACGCCGACTTATACCTACACTCAACCGCAAGTAACTTACACCCAGCCAGTCGCTGCGCCGGAACCCGTTTACTCGTACGCTCAGCCAGTCGCGACGAATTACGATTACAATTACAACCAGCCCCAAACTCAGGATGAAACTGCTAAAAAATTCATCAAACAAGGGATCCTCGGCGCGGGAGTTGGCGCGTTGTCGGCTGGAGTCGGCAAAGGAAACGCCGGAACGGGAGCTTTGGTTGGCGCCGGAACCACCATTATCGGTGGTGCGCTCATGGATTTTTTGAGCGGATCCTCAAACACAGGCGGCAGCAGGACCGCGGCTTCTCAACAAACCGCGTACTACTACTCGACTCCCGCGCCAACTTATTCGACGCCCGCGACCTCGACCGCTTCGTCCAAGCAGGCGCCTGTGCGGCATATCGTTCGGACCTTCAATGAAAAAGGGAATGTTATTTCGGAAGACGAGTATTGGGCGTAGCGGAGGACTTGGAGCGCAGCTTCAACATCACGGGCTTTAACGCCTTGGCCAGCCGGGGGTCATACAAGATGACCCCCTTGCTGTTGTAGTGATCGGAGTCGAAGTAGGCGTCATCCGGCATGGTGTGTTGGTGGACGCGGATGTAAGGGATTCCGCGAGCTTCCACATAGGACTTGAGCGCATCCATGAACTCGTCGTATCGCTTGCGTGTGGCGGCATCCCCGTAAACGGACGGCGCGTCCGAAAACTCATTCACGATCAGCGGAATGTTGTTTTTTTCGAAGAGGTCGAGCATGGCGGTGAAGGTATTCCAATACTTTTTTTGAGGCTTATAAACGCCGCGCACTTCGGTGATCCGGTGATGAAGGCGCTGATATTTGCGGAAATGCTCCGGCTCCAATTCGTGGAGAATGATGTTGCCCTGGGACTTTCGGACCATCGCCGCGGTGATCACCTGGCCGGTGGTTTCGACCCCGACCTGAAGCACCCCCGGTTTTCCGCTGAATATTTTTTTGAAACGCAAATATTCCAACAAATTCTTGAAGGGCTTTTTGGGATCGGCGGGGACGCTTTGATCGGCCGGTTTGGAGCCGGATTTGAAAAACCCTGTCTCAAGAATATTTTTTAGCTTGTCGTAATAAGCCAGTCGATTCAAAACCAGCGGAACACCCGGGATGTAATCCCCCCAGTAGATCAGCAAATTGTATTGAAGGACATTGCCGATCAAATCCCCCGGGCCATAACCCATGCGGAGGAAGTCCGGGATCAACTTCCAGGATATGGGGTACACCCCGTTGACCTTGTCCTGCGCGTAATTGTCGAAGAGATGGTGCCCGATCGACCAGACGACCACGGTGTTTTGGGGAATATGCGGAATCAGATCCCGAAGTTGAGCGTATTGCGTGGGGAGCCAATTGGCGATCGAGCCCGTGTTGCACGAAACGGTTCCAAGCGCGGTATCCATAAGCTGACAATCGATGTTGAAGTAAACCCGGCTGCAGCCAAAAAAAATGGTGTTGAAGCGGCCGGGGTTCTTCTTGTAGGCCCGCGCCTTGGACATCAGGATATTCACCGGCCCCTCACCGACCGTCAGGTCCACGGGTTTGCGGCCCGGCCGCGTGAGCGCGTAAAAATTCGGGATGCTGATCAGAAATAAAAAAATAAGAATATAAACCGCGAACCGCCGGATGTGACGGGATGGCGAAGGCGATGAGTGGATGGGTGGGTTCGTCATTTGAATAATAAGCCGGCCGTCATGATAGCAATCGGCTTCGCATCTGTACATGGACCCGGCAGGCGATGCCATTGGAACACAGAGGATACCCGCAGGGGAAGCCGCGGGTTTATTGTTTGCCGCATCAAAGGTACAATAACTCGCTTATGCCGACCCCCTCATCAGGAAAAAAAATATTATTTGGAGCGAGCTCAGCCGCGCTTGTATGCCTGGTGTGTCTGTTGATCTTGGAGGCGGTTTTGCGGGTTTTGTCGCCGCCCAATTTGTTCACGCCGCTTCTGCCGCTTCGGCCCCATGTTCGCATGGAGCTTCATCCCGTCCTCCGCGGTCTTTCGCCCGTCGCGATGCACACCACTAACCGATGGGGGCTCCGCGGCGACGAACCTCCCCTTCAAAATTGGAAAGACACCGCCACCATCGTCGCGATTGGCGGCAGCACGACGCTATGTTTTTATTTGGACGATCACAAGACTTGGCCCTACTTGGTTCAGGAAAAACTCCGCACCGCCGGTTTTAATGCGTGGGTGGGCAACGGAGGGCTGGACGGGCAGAGCACACGGGCGCATATAGTCTTCATGGAAAAAGTGATCCCGAAGATCCGGCCGAAGGCGGTGATCTTCCTGACCGGCATCAACGACCTCGGGTTTTCGATCACCGAATCGGTGCGGGTGCTCGGCAACAAGTTCGATCGCGAGCAGATCTGGAATCAGAACGCAAAGGCGATCTTGTTCCGAAGCCGCGTCGCGCAATTGGTCTATGTTTGGAAGCAGATCCTGTGGGACAAGGTGGAGGTCGTCACCGCCAACCCGCATCACGATTATCTGCCGCGCCCGCTCGGCGCCGATCCGGGTCCGATGCCGGCCGATGTCCGCCCCCTCCTTCCCGGTTTACCCGAATACCGCGATAATCTCAAAAAACTCATCGCGCTGGCCCGCGCGTCCGGCGCCCGCCCGATCTTCATGACCCAGCCGCTCTTGTTCGAGACGACTCCGTACTGGGAAAAAATGGACGGGGGAATTTATTGGATGCGCAAGGTGCGGAGTAAAGTTTCGGCGGCGATGATGCGGAAATTTTTGGACGCGTACAACCAGGAGCTTTTAACCGTCTGTGCGGAGGAAAAAGTCGACTGCTTGGATCTCGCGCGTTTAATCCCTTCCACACCCAAATTTTATTATGACACCATGCATTTTACGGAAGTAGGAAATCAGTTGGTTTCGGATCTGGTCGCGCGGTTCTTGCAGAAGGCGGTTCCGGATCTGCTGGTTCCGATGGTTCCGACGGGGAAAAATTCATGAGTTCCCGTAATCGTAAGTGGGCGACCTGGGCGCTCATCGCGGTGATGGCCGTGGCGGAATGTGAATTGGCGACCCGGTGTTTTTGGAAGTTTATGTATGGTGTCCCGTTCTTCAAAAACGAGCAGGTGATGTGTCTCTACTACCCGGAAGCCAAGCTGATGCTGCAGAAGAAGATCCAGCAGGATCCGAAGGCCCTGCAGGTGCTGGTGCTGGGCGCTTCCGTCATGACCGCTCAGTACGGCAACATCCCCCGATTGCTGGGGAGCGCGATCACGCGAGGATCCGGCCGGCCGGTGCAGATGTACAACATTTCGCGCTCGTCGCTCAGCTCCCGCGACAGCCTGATCAAGTACAAAAATCTGGGCGATTACCGCTTCGACCTGGTCATTTTTTATCACGGGATCAATGATACGCGGGCCAACAATGTGCCTGAGGCCGATTTCCGTGACGATTACTCGCACTATGGCTGGTACGACGCGGTCAATGCCCTTGACCGGCACCCGGAAATGAAATGGATCAGCCTTCCCTTCATGCTAGAATATCTTCGCATCAGCATTTCGGCGAAGCTGGGTTTAAAAAAATACATGCCGTCCGAGTGGCCCGACGAAAACTGGGTCCGCCGTGAGGGTCCCGTTCAGACGGAAGGCGCCTTTTTGAAAAATCTTGAAGAGATCCTGATGATCGCCAAGCGCCGGGGCGAAAAGGTTTTTTTGATGACTTTTTGCCACTACAAGGCGGCGGGGTATTCCCGCGAGGCTTTTGAGCGGGGGGAATTGGACTATGCGGCGATCAAGCGGCCTCAGCCGTTTCCGATCGAATTGTGGGGCGACGCGAACTTTATCCCGAAGGCGCTCGATGTTTCCAATCAGGTGATCCGGCGGCTGGCCGCCAAGCACCAAGCGCTTTTTTTGGACATGGAGCGGGTGATCCCCAAAAAAGGGGATTACTTCATCGACTTCTGTCACTTTAGTTCCAAGGGCGTTGTCGCGTTCAAAGATGTGGCTGCGATCTACCTGTTAAAAAATTGGAGCGCGCTTAAGTCTTGAGCAAACCGCATTCTGAATCCCCGCCCGAATCCACGATCGCGCCGGCGCCTTCCTTGCGTCGTGTCCGCATCGAGCACTTCGATGAAAAAAACTTCCAGCAGCTGCAAGCCGAATATCAAAGCAACGCGCCTTTTCCATACCTGGTCATTGATAACTTCCTGACGACCGAGGCGGCAGAAGCGCTCGAGCGCGAGGTCAGTCTCCATTCGGAAGGCTGGATCAATTACCATCACTTCAACGAAAAAAAGCGCGGATTCAACCAATTGGAAGCCATGAGTCCCTCTACGCGGGCGGTGCTCGGGGAGCTTCAGTCGGCGGATTTTTTGAATTTGATCGAGCAGCTGACCGGCATCGACGGACTTGTCGCCGACCCGGACATGGACGGCGGCGGTTTTCATGAAATGAAACGGGACGGTTTTTTGAACGTGCATGTGGATTTTTTGGCGCATACGATCCAAAAACACTGGAGCCGGCAGATCAATCTGCTCCTGTACCTCAACCGCGATTGGAAGGACGAATACAACGGTCACCTTGAGCTCTGGGACGCCAACGTGAGCCGGTGCGCGGCCCGCGTGCGACCGGATTTTAACCGCTGCGTTATTTTTCATACGGCCAAAAAATCGTTTCATGGCGTGCCCGAAAAAATCCTTTGCCCGCCGGACCGGTCCCGCAAGTCGCTGGCCCTGTATTACTTCAAAGACGAGCAAAAAAACTGCGCGATCACTTCCACGAATTATAGGCCGAGACCGCAGGACACGCCCGCACAACGCGCGCTCATCGCGGCCGATCGGGGCATCCTGCGGATGTATTCCTATTGGAAGCGGTACTTCGGCGTGTCCGAATCCAAACTCACCAAAATACTCAAAGTGTTCTTCCGCTGATGACTTTAAGCTCGGCCTCCGCGCGATCGCGTATTCCCGCCCGAACGCTCATCCGGCGTATTTCCCGCTACAAATACGGCGGAAAACTTCTGGATATCGGCGGATACTTGGACACGGAGTCGGGGCGGATCCGAAACTGGGATATTGTCGCCGGAGATCTGAAGGACCTGGACACGGTCCGTGCCGGCGGAGAAGGGCTTTATGACGCGATCGCGCATTTGCGTCCGGCAGGATCGAAGGATGAAGTCA
>JAGVCY010000301.1 GCA_020058965.1 Candidatus Omnitrophota bacterium
CCGCTGAAGATCATCCGCTTTAACCATCAATTGAAAAAGCGGAAATTTGGCGCTTCCAAAAAACCACCAAGGTGTTTTGGTGATTTGGGATTCTAAATTATCAAGTAAGCGAAAAGCTGAATCACCGCATTCGGAAGCAACAGCGGCTTGGCGGGATTCCTCCGCTGCGGAGTGACCTTTAGATCACGCAGCAGCGGAGCAAAGCAAGCCGCAACTCTTTGCGGCGCAGCGGTCCCGCAAAGCCACTACTTCTTCCGAGAGCGGGGGCTGGATCAGAGAGTAGGTAGGTCTTTCTTGAGCTCGTACTGGGAGATGTGGTGGCGGTAATTTTCCCACTCGATCTCTTTGTTGCGGATCAGGCTCTTGTGGATGTGCTCACCCAACGTTTCGCGCAGGAATTTGGACTTGCGGGCGATCTCGATAGCTTCACCCAGACTCGTCGGCATTTCTTCAATGCCGGCTTTGGTCTTTTCGTCGCGGGTCCAGCGGACCACATCCCCTTCCGCGGGCTTGGGCAGCGGAAGTTTTTGTTGAATGCCTTTAAGCCCCGCGGCGAGCATCACACTGAACGCGAGGTAGGGATTGCAGGCCGGATCGGGCGACCGGAACTCCGCGCGGGCGGTTTCGTCACGGCCGGCCTTGTTCATCGGGATCCGCACCAAGGCGGCGCGATTTTTTTCGCCCCACAAAATGTGCGTCGGCGCTTCGTAGCCCGTGACCAGCCGCTTGTACGAATTGACCCACTGATTGGTCACGATCGACATTTCGCGCGCGTGCCGCAGGAGTCCCGCGACATAATGTTTGGAAACCTGCGACATCTGATTGCGGTCACGCTTGTCATAAAACGCGTTGCGCTCCCCCCGTCCCTTGCCGGCGGTGTAAAAAAGCGACTGATGCACATGCATTCCGCTGCCGTTCTGCCCTTCGATCGGCTTGGGCATGAAGGTCGCGTGAACCCCGTGCTGCAACGCGATTTCCTTGGCCGTCAGGCGGTAGGTCATAACACCGTCAGCCATCGTGAGCGCGTCCATGTGCTTGAGGTCGATCTCATGCTGACCCGGCGCGACTTCGTGATGGCTGGAGTGAACGGGAATTCCCAGCGCTTCCAGCGTGAGCACGGTCTGCCGCCGCATGTCGCTTCCGGTGTCGAGAGGGGCCAGGTCAAAATATCCGCCCTGATCGGTCGGCTCCGGCTTTTCGGAGTTTTTGAAGTAAAAAAATTCAATCTCAGGTCCCACAAAAAAAGTAAAACCGAGTTGCGCGGCGCGGCGCAGCTGCCGCTTCAGGCAATGCCGCGGGTCCCCCTCAAACGGACGCCCGTCCATGTGGTGAATGTCCGCGAACATGCGTGCCACGGCGTTCTCGCGCGGGCGCCACGGAAGGATCTGAAAAGTCTTGGGATCGCAGACGGCGATCATGTCGTGCTCTTCGGCGCGCGCAAAACTCTCGATCGAGGATCCGTCGACGCCGACGCCTTCTTCAACCGCCTTTTCGAGTTCATCGATGGTGATGGCAAAACTTTTTAAAAAACCCAGAATATCGGTGAACCAGATGCGGATGAACTTCACATCGTGCTCGCGCGCCTGTTGGGACAAAAAGGTCGCGGCATCGCGGCGGGATGTGGCTCCGGACCGGCTGTTGGTTGTGGGCTTGGCGCTCATGGCTTTCCTTTCGCGTGTCGCATGACTAAAAGGGGTCAATCTGAGTCAGGTTGAATGAACTTGTAACCGATGTTCCGCACCGTCTCAATGAAGGCGCGTTTTTTGATCTCAATTTTTGAGCGCAGACGCCGCACATGAACATCCACCGTTCGCGCTCCGCCAAAATATTCGTAGCCCCAGACCTTGTTGAGCAG
Organism: Candidatus Omnitrophota bacterium; assembly: GCA_020058965.1. Lineage (GTDB taxonomy): Bacteria > Omnitrophota > Gorgyraeia > 2-02-FULL-51-18 > JAGOUK01 > JAGOUK01. The sequence goes on from JAGVCY010000301.1 coordinate 1,856, forward strand.
AGCGTCGCGGTCAAAAACCTGCCCCGGGTGGGTGGCGAGAAACTTGAGGAGCTGATATTCGGTGTAGGTCAGATCCACCTTGTCCCCGCCGATGCGCACTTCGTATCGACTGACATCAATTTCAAGGTCGCCCGAAGCGATGATATTTTTTTCTGAGATCCGATGAAATTTTTTATAGGCCATGACGAGGCGAGCCGCGCATTCTTCGACGCGCAGCGGGCGGGTAAAAACATCATAAACGCCCGCGGGCATCTGGAACGACGACTGCACCAAATCCTTGGGGTTCAGCACCGCGAAAATCGGAAGTTCGTTCAGCACTTTTTCGGCCTTGATTCGGTCGACTGCAGACGGCAGCGAGCCGGCTGAAGCAACCGACAAAACCACGAGATCCGCCTTGGCTTTGGAGGCATAATCCGGCGTCAACTCCTTCAGGGATGCCAAGCGGCTGACAAAATTAGGCGAGACTTTAAGCGCCGCTTGGAGCGTCTTGAGATCATCCGAGTCGGATATCAACAATACTTTTGCGTTCATCGTTTATGCTCCTGCCAACACAATACCTAGACGGTCAGCTTCGGCTATCATTGTAACCGGGTCGGCCAATAGAGTCCTGTTTTTTTCAGCGCACACGGCCGTAAATCCCGCTCGCGCGGCCCGGTGCAGTGTTTCGATCCCGATCACGGGCATATCAAACCTCAGGTCCTGTTGCGGTTTGGCGGCCTTCGCCAAAACCGCGCCGCGGATTCCGAGCGACCCAACGCGGTCGATCATGGCGTCCGTTCCTTCAATGCCTTCAACCGCGATCACGGTCCCGTTTTTGACCGCGATGGCCTGTCCGATGTCCAGGCGGCCGATCGCTTTGGCTTTTTCAAGCCCAAGCTTCATGTCCTCGCGGACCGCCGCGTCCGGCGCGACTCGGCCCAGCACCCTAGCCGGCATCACCCATCCGGGCAAAAGCTCATGAACGCCCACCACCCGCATGCCCTGCAATCGTAAAAAAGCGCTCAGCGCCTTCATGATGCGATGATCCCCTTTTTCGCGGCCAGCCGAGCGGATCACCCGGCCCGAAACTTCATCCGGCTTAAAACCCGAGTCATAAATCTTTTGTTTTGTGATCCGACCGACAAAAACAACGGTTCGAATTTTTCGGGTCTTGGCCGCCTCCAGCGCCTTGCCCCCTTCGTTAATTCCGACATTTAAAAATTCGTCCGCCGACTTGGAAAAATCATTCGCTCCAGACCGCTCGACCCCGATCACCAGCACCCGCGCGCCTGCCTGATGCAGCGCTTCGGCCACCCGCACCGCGAATTCGCCCTGCCCGGCGACCAACGCCACACGCTCCCCGCTTCGGACGGCACGGCGTTTCAACATCACTCTTCGCCGGCATTCATCGCGCGGGGCGCAATGCCGCGCTTCGACGATCCGATAAATTCGACGATGCACCGGATGTCAGCCGAGTCAGCCGCCATTCCTTTAAGCGCCTGCACCGCGTCTCCTCGGAGCATTCCTGAAAAATAAAGCGTTTGGATCGCTTTTTTGATGAGAAGGACGCGCGGGGTTTTGAAGCCCCTCCGCTTGAGCCCCACCACATTGGCTCCCCGCACCCGCGCGGGATTTCCGTCACAAAGCGCGAACGGAATCACATCGGTCACCAGCTTGGTCAGTCCTCCGACCATCGCGTGCTGTCCGATCCTCACAAATTGATGCACGCCGGCCAGCCCGCTCAAAAAAGCATGATCGTCAATTTCAACAAAACCCGACAGTTGTGTCCCGTTGGCGATGATCACATGATTTCCGATGCGGCAATCATGTGCGATGTGAACACCCGACATCACAAAGCTGCTGTCGCCGATCAGCGTTTGCCGATCCGCGGCGCCGGCCGCGTGAATGGTCACATATTCTCTGAAAACATTCTTACGGCCGATCGTCACGCGGCCGCTGCCGTGCTCCGCCTTGATCTGGGGCTCCGCTCCGATCACGGCTCCCGCGCAAATGACATTTTCTTCGCCAATCTCGACCGCGCCATCCAACAGGACATGTGGACCGATACGGGTTCCGGCACCGACCCGAACCTTCGCTCCGATCATCGCGTACGGACCCACGCTGACGCCCGCGCCAAGCTGCGCGCCGTCGGCGATGATCGCGGTCGGGTGAATGAGCTTGGAATTAAACGCGTTCATAAAATTATTGAGCCATAAACAACATCAGCTCCGCTTCGCAGGCGAGCTTGTCATTGACGGTCGCGCGCCCTTGCGCGATATAAAACTTGGTTTTTTCCTTGATGTAGGTCACTTCCATGCGCAGTTCATCGCCGGGCCGCACCAGCTCACGAAATCTGACATTATTCATGGACGCAAAATAGCCCAGCTTGCCGCGATGCTCGGGCCGAACCAGCACCATGACCCCCATCGTCTGCGCCAGCGCCTCCAGCATCAGCACGCCCGGCATGATCGGGTTGCCCGGAAAATGCCCCGCCAAATACGGCTCCTCGGGCCGGACCAACTTCCAACCCACCACCCGGTGCGCGTCCAATTCGGTGATGCGGTCAACGAGCAAAAACGGATCCCGGTGCGGGATAATGGTCTTGATGGCTGTCTGATCCATCGGAAGTTTGAGTGTCATCCGTTCATCCTTTTCTTTGTGCGCAATTTTCGAGTATCGCCTGCCGGAGACGATGATTCAGCGCGTGCCCGCTGCGAACGGCGATCAAATGGCCCCGTAAGTCCGCGCCCATAAAGCTCAAGTCGCCCAGCAGATCCAGGATCTTGTGCCGCGCGCACTCGTCAGCAAAACGAAGCGTGTTGTCCTGTGGTTTTCCGTCAACGCCGATCACCAGCGTGTTGTCCGTGGTCGCGCCTTTTCCGAATCCCAGCGCCTGAAGCCGCTCAGCTTCTTCCCGCGAACAAAAAGTCCTGGCCGGAGCGAGCTGCTTCAAAAAATTGTCCGGCGTGATCTCGATAGAAACCGTCTGAGCACGCAATCCCGCGAACGGGTAATCCAGCGTGTAAGTCACCTTCAACCCATCGTGCGGCAAAGCCAAAATCGCGCTCGTCGAACCGCTGACAAACACCGGCTCCTGAATTTCGATCGGCAGAAAAAAACTTTTTTGATCCTCAAGGCCCGCCGAACTGAACGCATCCACAAATCCCAGCGAACTACCGTCCAAAATCGGCAATTCCGGCCCCGTGAGCTCGGCGCTCATATTCGCGATTCCCAATCCCCAGAGTGCGGCCATAAAATGTTCCACCGTCTCGACCGACCCGCC
>JAGVCY010000233.1 GCA_020058965.1 Candidatus Omnitrophota bacterium
CTCCTCGGCGGGGACGCCTCGTCGCGCAAAAAGTCCTCCGAAGACAGGTATCTCTGTCCCCGGACCGTCGCCTATGCTCACTAAAGTTTTCATAATTGCCGGATCCTCGGGTCGGCCCATTTATAGGCCATATCGGCCAAAAGATTTCCGACCAGGGTCAGCACCGCTCCAAGCGTGAGAATTGCCATGTAGACCGGAAGGTCTCGTGCCATCACCGAATCCATCATCAGTTTGCCCATACCGGGGATCGAAAAAACCGTTTCCAAAATCACAGAACCGCCCAGCACTCCCGGCAGTGAAAGGCCCAAGATCGTGATGAGCGGCAACAGGGCATTGCGAAGCGCGTGTCGGTACAACACCGCCTGTCCCGTAAGCCCCTTCGACCACGCGGTCTTGATGTAATCCTGCCGCAAAACCTCGATCATGCCGCTGCGCATGAACCGCGCCAGCCCCGAAAACCCGGCCAGCACCGTCACCGCGATCGGCAAAGCCAAATGCCGCGCCAAGTCCATGACCTTCCCAAAAAAACTCATCCGCTCAAAGTCCAACGAAGTTACCCCCGAGATCGGGAGCCACTGCAGCTGCAACCCGAAAACCGCCATCGCCCCGATCGCCATCACAAACGTCGGCGTCGCAAACGCGACGAACACAAAAAATGTCAGCAGCTGATCCTGCCATCGCCCCTGATACGACGCGCCCATCACTCCGATCGGCACCGCCACCATCACGGTCAACAAAAGCGCGGTCAGGTTGATCGCCAATGTGATTGGGATCCGCGAGGTGATCTTTTTCAGCACCGGCTCCCCGTCACGGAACGACTTGCCGAAGTCCATCCGCGCCGCGCTCCAGGCCCACCGCGCGAACCTCTCAGGCAAGGGCCGATCCAGCCCATACAACTCCCGCAATTTGAGCTTGGCCTCTGCTGAGATCTTCGGATTCAACTGCGTCGCCGCGTCCGTCGGATCCCCCGGCGCCATTTGCGTCACCGCAAAGGTCATCACTAAGATCCCGAACAACAACGGGATCATCATCAAAACGCGTTTTAAAAAATATTTCAGCATATGGTTGTGTCACCTGCCGTCAGGAGGGTATGCCTGCTCCGGACGGAGCCGCTCGCGCGCGCCAAAGGTATGCGCGCTCGCTCCCATCTCGACGGCTCCGGGGACGTCGCCGTCGAGCTGAAGTCCTGCGCAGGCATACCCTCCTGACGACAGGAACTTAGGGTTAAATTAGTTAGATTCATAGCGTGTGTATTTCACTTGGCTTGGAGCCACATCCCAATCGATAAATCGGTACCCCAACCCGATCGGTGTCACGTCCACATTCTGGAAACGAGCATGAACCACCGGCAACGCGTCCGCCACATACAGGAAGAGATATGGACGGTCCGCCGCGATCAGTTCATGGATACGGCGGTAAGCCCGCTCCCGCTCACCCCGATCGAAACTTTTGCGCGCGTCGACCATCATCCGATCCGCTTCCGCGTTGGAATAACCGATAAAGTTAAATTCCCCCGGCTTCGTCTTGGAAGAGTGCCAAATATCGAACGGATCCGGATCCCGCGACAGCCCCCAAGCCAAAAGCACCATGTCGAATTTTCCCGTATCCACGACATCCTTTAAAAAAGCACTCCACTCAATAATTTTGATCTGCATCCGAACGCCGATCTCGGCATACCGCCGCTGAAGAATCTCCGCGATCATCTGCCGTTGGATGACGCCCTGATTGGTCGTCATCGTGAATTCCAGCTTCACGCCATCCTTTTCGCGCACCCCGTCCCCGTCCGCGTCCTTCCATCCCGCCTCGTCCAAAAGCCGCCGTGCCCGCTCCGGATCGAACTGACTCGGTGCCAACTCCTTGTTGTACGCCCACGAATCCGGACTAAAAGGCCCCGTCACCGGCCGCCCCAGCCCCAACAAAACACCGTCAATGATCTCCTTCCGATCCGTCGCCAGATCCAGGGCCTCGCGCACCCGCGCGTCGGCAAACATCGGCCGCTTCAAGTTAAATCCCGCAAAGGTGTACCCGAAGCTCGGGTAGCGGTACTTGCGATAAGTTTTTTTAAAATATTCTCCGTCGGTCAGCCGCGCGTACTGAAGCGGGGTCAGGCCGGTCGAATCGATCGATTCCTGATACAGCTCCAAAAACATCGTCGCCGGATCCGGCACGACGCGGATCACGACACGGTCGATCTTGGGGCGCCCCTCGTAATAATCCGGATTGGCGTAAAGCTCGAGGCGCTCGCCCGAGACCCATCGCCCGAAGCGATAGGGTCCCGTTCCTACCGGCGCCCGCGCGAACGGCGTGTCCAGCAGGTTTTGACCCTCGAGCAAATGCTTGGGAATCATGGCCATGCTCCAGCTCGCGAGACCGGGGCTGAACGGTTCTTTGTACACAACGCGGACCGTGTAGGCGTCGGGCGTTTCGAGCGAAGCGATTTTTTCGAAGTCACCGCCGTAAGGCGTCGGAAGATTGGGGTCGGTGAGCTTCGCAAAAGTAAATGCGACGTCCGCCGAGGTGAACGGAGCCCCGTCCTGC
>JAGVCY010000201.1 GCA_020058965.1 Candidatus Omnitrophota bacterium
CGAGTTCATGATCACCGGCACCGAAGCCGTGGCCGTGGAACAGGCCGTCTTCTTGCCGTCATCGACGGTCAAGGTGGCCTTGTAAGTTCCGCCCTTGGCGTAGGTGTGAGTCGCGATCTTGCCGGTTCCGGTTGAGCCGTCACCGAAGTCCCAGGTGTAGCTGGCACCTTCAGTAGAGCCGGAACCATCCAGCGTGACGGGCGAGCCGACACAGGCCTTCACCGCTTGGCCCGCGTTGGCGACCGGAGCGTGGTTCAGACTAATGCTCACCGAGTCGACCGCGATCGAACAGGCTGCGCCCGAACCGTCATCGGCGGTCAGAGTCGCGCGGTAGTTTCCGGGCTGGGCATAGGTGTGCGTCGCGCTGGCGCCTTCACCCGTCGTACCGTCACCGAAGTCCCAGCGGTAGGTGACCTTGTCACCGTCCGAGTCAGAACCGGAACCGTTCAACTTCACGGTGAAGCCGTCCTGGCCGGAGCGCTGACAGAGAGAAATATCCTCGCCCGCGTTGGCGGTAGGAGGCGTGTTCACCTTGACCACCTTGCTGGCCGAGTCCATGCTGCAAGCGGTGTTGGATGCGTCATCCACGGACAGGCTGATCTTGTAGACGCCGCCCTTGCCGTACATCTTCGAAACCGTCGAGCCGTCGGCGGTCGTTCCGTCTCCCAGGTTCCACTTGTAAATCAGGGATCCCGGAGTGTTATCGGTTGTGCCGGAAGCATCGAGGTTGACCGTATCGTTCACGCAGACCAAGTCCTGGGACTTGAGCATCGCATGAGGAGGCGTGTTCACCTTGACCGGAGTGCTCGTCACGGCCGTATTACAAACAAGGCCGGAGTTGTCCATGACCGTAAGTATGACGACATAATCACCGGCTTTGTCATAAGACTTGGTGACCACGGGTTCGGTGCTGGAGCTGCCGTCACCAAAGTCCCAACGATAAGATACCGCGTCCTTGTCCGCGTCGGAGGATTTCCGGGCATCAAAGGTGTAGGTGTTGCACTTGTTGGAAGGGGTCTTGGAAGCCGGTGCCTGAGGCGCGGATCTGGGCTTGGGAGCTGGGGCCACTACGGGCACTCCTCTGCGGAAATAGATAGGAACCGGATTGCCTGAGCCGTCTTTGATCCTGAGACCGGCATTGCCATAGGCCTGATCGGCCTTGGTGATCACATAGCTCAAGCGGGATTGATTGCCGCCGACCAGATCGATCTCGGTTTGACTCCACTGTCCGCTAGTGGAATCGTTGATCATATGGACCTTTTGAGTGTCTCCTTCGAGCAAAAGGCTGACGCCGCCTTCCTTGTCAAGATCATAGTTTTCAACAACGATCTTACTCATGCCCTCGGCTACTTCCGGATAGAAGACCATCTTGTCGCCCTGGTTCGGAAGCAAGCGGAAGGTCATTTTATAGACGAACGCTTCTGAATTTTCGGGAGAAATCTTCACCTTGAAGAGATTCTCCTGATCACCCGCGGTCGTGTGGGCGGTGAGCTTGAAGCGGTAGTTCGAACCGACTTTTTCGCCCTGTTCCTTCTTGTAAGGGCCGAATTGATAGTAGGCCTGGTCGTATTCGGCCGCGAAGCTCTTGGAGTCCAGAACCTTCGAGCCCGAGACGCTGAACTCGGTGGTGGTGTTCCAAGGGTTGCCTTCGGGATTATTCCTCCAGTCCTTCTTGCCGCTCGTGTCCGGGTCATACACCTGGATGGTGACATCCTCGGAGGATGCCGCGGGCACATCCACATAAAGCTCGAAGGTGTCGCCTTCGGCGCCCATGAGCGGATTGCCCTGGGGCCCGAAGACATAGAAGTAATTGAGGTTGGAATTTTCACGCGGGACTTCATAAGCCCACGAGGCGCCACTTCCTGTGATCAGGAAGCTCACGGCGGCTAAGGTTGCGAGGATGCGTTTCACGATATTCTCCTTGTTAATGTGCCTAATAAACTTCAAATCTATGATTACTTCTTGGCCAAAAGATCGCGGATCTCTTGGAGCAGGACCTGTTCGCGAGGAGGGGCGGGAGGCGCCGCGGGAGCGGGTGCCGGCTCGTTCTTCTTGGCGGAGTTCATGGCCTTGATCATCATGAAGATCGAAAACGCCACGATGATGAAGTTGATGACCGTGTTGAGGAATAACCCATAGTTGATGGTCGCGGCGCCGGCGGCCTGGGCTTCGACGAGGGACGCGAACTTCCGACTGTCCATGGCGATGTAGAGACTTGAAAAGTCCACGCCGCCCATGAGCTTACCGATCGGCGGCATCAGAATGTCCGATACGAGTGAGCTGACGATCTTGCCGAACGCGCCGCCGATGATCACACCGACCGCCATATCGACCACATTACCCTTCATCGCGAAGTCCTTGAACTCTTTTAACATTCCGCTCATTTGATTCTCCTCATGATTAATTGGTTCTGCGGTCGATAAATCTCCCGCTTCATGACCACAGTATAAAAAATGAATATCAAGCGATGATAAAGCGATTATTAAGTTTGGGTTAACCCGAGGCTGGAGGGGGATCGGTCTAAAGGCGAGTTAGGACGAAGCGGAGGCCACGGGAAGCGTAAAACTAAAGGTGGAGCCCTTGCCGTAAACGGAATGAACCGTGATTTTTCCGCCCTGACGCTCCACGATCTCCTTCGCGATAACCAGGCCGAGGCCATTGCTTCCGGGCGCGCTCCGTTCGCGCCCCTGAACGATCACGCTAAAGACCTTAAAAAGCTTTCCCAAATCCTCATTTCGAATTCCGATGCCCGTATCCTCGATCGAAACCTCGATCATGCCATTGAGAGGTCTCGTTCGGACCGTTACGGTGCCCGTTGCCGTATTTTTGATCGCATTCGTCATGAGGTTGATCAACACCTGAATGGTCCGATCCTGATCTATAAGGCCTCTTGGGAGCTCGGGCCACAGTTCCAGAGCCAGCTTGAGCTTCTTGCCCCGGACCATCCCGTGGAGACTCTCCGCCACCTCTTCGATCAGTTGATTGATATTTCCGCCGGAGAGATTCAGCGTGAAAAAACCGGATTGGATATTTTGAAAATTCAGCACATCATCGACCAAGCGGGATAAACGAACAATATTCCGCCGAGCGGCATCCATCATCTCCGCGCGGTCCTGCTTCGATATTCCGGGAGTCGAATCGTCCATATATTCGACGCACTCCTTGATGACGGTCAAAGGGGTGCGCAACTCGTGAGATACCATTGCGACAAACTTGGATTTGAGATCAGCCGCTTCCAGAACTTGTGACTCCGCGTGTTTTCTCAATACCGCGTAATACAAGATCCTCGGAAGCATCGCGAGCTGTAGCTGTGATTTGATCAGGTAGTCCTCCGCTCCCGCCTGAACCGCCAAAACTCCCGTTCCTTCATCGGCGCTTTCGGTCAAAACAACCACCGGAACTTTAAAATTGGGTCCTATGATCGATTCCACGGCCGAAATCCCCCGCCCGTCGGGCAATCCCAAATCCAGAAGTATGACATCAAAAGTCGTTTGAGCGATCAGCTCCTGAGCTTCCTTGATCGAAGCCGCCTGCTCCACCGCAAACCGGGGCTGCACCCAATCCTCAAGCGTCTTGCGCACAAAAGCCGAGTAGTTGGCGTCGTCCTCCACGACGAGGAGTTTTAGCGTCTGAAGCGGCTCAGCGCCCGCGCGGCCCGTCTTTTGATGCAGGGGGATGTCGATCATGATTCGGACTCCCGAAACCGATAGCCAACGCCTCGGACCGTTTCGATGTAATCGGCACATGCGCCGAGCGCGTCCCGGATTCCGTTGATATGAACATCCACGGCGCGATCCACGATCGTGCAATCCTTGGGCCAAGCGCCGTCCATGATCTGATTGCGGTCAAAAGCCCGACCCGGATGCATCATCAAATATTTTAGAAGTCTAAATTGCAGGGCCGTAAGGACCACCTGTTTATTGGCGACAAAAACCTTCATTCGATCGCCGTCCAGCATGAGCTTGCCGGATTTAAGCACATTTTTACTCTCCGTTCCGGGAGTTGCGTCCGTGACGCGCCGAAAGATCGTTTTGATCCGGGTTTGCAAGACATCAAAGTCAAACGGCTTCGTCATATAATCATCCGCGCCCATTTCGAGGCCGATGATCTCATCCTTGTCGGTGCTTTTGGCGGTGAGCATGATAATGGGGATGCGTGAGGTGCGGGAATCCACCCTCAGACGCTTGCAAACATCGATACCGTCCATATCGGGAAGCATCAAGTCAAGAATGATCAGGTCCGGCTGCGCGGACGCCGCCAGACGAAGTCCCTGCGATCCGGTCGACGCGACCACGACTTCGTGATGATGCTGAGTTAGGCGGACTTTGAGAACGCGCGCTACATCCGGTTCGTCATCCACGATCAGAATTTTTTTACCCAATCAGGAAACCTTTCATCCTTATTAGATTGACCTAGGTCAAATCTGTCTCAATCGTTGCCCAACAACCGTATTTTTGCATGTTTTGCATCATCAGTCCATCTAGTCGCAAAACCATGGCGGTAGCGGTATTAGCCAGGTATCCAAAAAGTGTCCAAATTAGGTACAAATCCGTACCATTTGGCACCAAGTGGTGGCTATCGGGTTTTAGGTTTTACGAGGGAAAAGTGGTGGAGCTGAGCGGGATCGAACCGCTGACCTCTTCGTTGCGAACGAAGCGCTCTACCAATTGAGCTACAGCCCCTAAAAGACGGGTTTTTTTACGAAGTGCTTTCGCGGACCCAGGACAGATAGGGCTCGAATCCTTGATCCACGGGGAGAGAAAGAATCTCGGGACAGGCGTACGAATGATCGAGGCGGACCGCCTCTTCCAGTCGCTTGACGAGATGAGCCTGAGTCTTTGCCATCAGCAGGACTTCCCGGCTCTCTTCAATCTTCCCTTGCCAAACATACAAAGAACGAATCTGCGGAATAAGGTTCACGCACGCGGCAAGCTTTTTCTCGACCAATCCGCGGCCAATCCGGGATGCTTGATCGTCGTCCTTGCAACTGACCAGGACGACGCGCACATCCGTCATGCGGTTAGAACCTAAGGACGATCCGGTAATCCTTCCCTTCCTTGGAAAGAATCACATGTCCTTCACGCGCCAGCCATCCCATGCTCATCAAGATGATGTCCTGATCGCGGCCGATGCCTGCGACCATCGCTGACAGCGTGCTCTCTTTTTTTTCATCCAAAAAATGCCAAATTTCGCCGGCGACAATACCGATTTCGGTAATCATGCTGATTCTCCGTTAAAACCTACGCCCCCACGCACAGCCAAACTTCGAAGGCAAACATATTATCACAAGTCCATTCCCGAACCCAACACGATTTGAAATCGCCGATAAAATTCACCGTCAGCTGACGGTGCGGCGGTTCCAGCTTTTGCATTGGGGACAACGCGACAGGGTCTGATGCAGGGAATCCACATAGGTGTAGGTGCAAATCTCGCAATTCCAGACCTCTTTGGGGTGCACGTCGTACTTCCGAAACGCCCGACTGCGCTCGAAGCGAACCCAAATAAAAATTACGCCCAGCAGCGTCACGCTGAGATAAATAAGCACTGCTGTAGAAATATCCACCGCGAACATACGTCAGCCTTTCTGGGCTGAGTGAGTGATGCGGACTCGGCCGGTTTGGGGCTCGGATCCTTGATCCTCTTCGAGCGGCATGAACTGCCACTGCCGAAGGTACCGCTCATACAACCGATCCTTTTCGGGATCGCCGCTGGATATCGTCTGGCGCACCTGGAGCACCGCGCCGGTGTTCGAAACCATCAGCTCGAATTCGGGCTCCACTTGAGGCGTGTCGGCGGCACCGGTATCGGCCGACAAG
>JAGVCY010000177.1 GCA_020058965.1 Candidatus Omnitrophota bacterium
CCATGTGCTTCGCCTTTTCGCGCCTGAAATACCGAAGAATGGCGCGCGCCTCCGAGATATTTTTCCTGAACCGTGCCTTGCCCTCTAAGCGAAGGTTTCTCAAAACGTCCTCAAACTTGATGAGGTTGCGAAGCGCTTCCTGATGATTTTTTTCAAAAAGACCGACCACATTTGTCCGGTTCATCACACCTCCCTGCAACGCTCTCAGTTTAACGGGGCGGCAGAAAATCCGCTGTGACGGCCGTCACTGGCGCGGCAGGTTCTCGAGAAACGTCGGTATGACGGGGATTAAAGCAGTTTTTTGAGGCTCTCGCGGTCGCGGATCACGATGCGGTGCGGTTCGATGTCGATGAGCTTTTTGCGCTTGAGGTCGTGGAGCTGGCGGGCGACGGTCTCGCGCGCGGTGCCGATCCGTTGGGCGATCTCTTCGCGGGTGAAGGGAAGCGAAAGGGCGGTTTTGTCGCCGGTGGCGGCCGGCATATCGAGGATGAATTTGACGAGGCGCTTCTTGCTGTCCTTCAGGGACACGTCCTCGATCAGCGCGCTGAAGCATTGGAGCCGCTCGGCGAAGAGGCGGTTCAACGTAAGGGCGAGGTGGGAATTCGTGTTGACCAGATTCACGTACTGATCGCGCGCGAGGAACCACACCGTGGAGGGAACCACGGCCTCGCCGCTGGAAGCGCAGCGCCACTCCTTAACGCCCGGATTGCAGGCGCAGGTGTCGCCGGGACCCAGCGTCTCGAGAATCTGCTCGCGGCCGTTCGCGCCGAGCCGGTAGAGCTTGACCCGGCCGGACCGGACGAAGAACACCCGCTCGCAACCGGCCCCCTCGACAAAGAGGCTCTGTCCTTTTTTAAAGGACTTCTCCCGAAGACAGGATTGAACCGTCGTGAGCTCTCGATCCGTCAGTCCTTGAAAAAAAGGAACATCCCTCAGCTGAATGGCCATAGGTACCCCCGAGAGACATTTTCCCTCGACCGGGGGGGGCTGTCAACAAACCATCCGGGACCCCATCAGTAAGCCCAATTTCCGTCGCGCTGACGAAGCGGCTCGCCGCTTGTTTTGCAGGGCTTGCAGAAGGAGGTTTCCGGAACCGCGAGCAGCCGTTTCTTCGCGATGGGTTTATGGCAGGAAAGACAGGTGCCGTAGGTTCCTCTTTCCAGCCGGTCCAAAGCTTTTTGGATGAGCTGGATCTCTTCGGCTTCAAGCCGCTCTTCGACCTCGAGGGTTTCTATTTCGTTCCTCAGATACGCCGACTCGGACGCTTGGGGCGGAAGAAGCTGGGTCGTCTCTTTTTCGTGATGTGAAAGGGAGCTCTTGAGCTCGTGAAGCCGCAGGGTAAGAACGGATTTGATCGTATCATGCATTTTAGAATCCGGAACTTTCGACGTTTGCATAGGTCCTCCCTCGTGTGATATTCGATTGGCCGTGCGATGAGATCCTCTAGAATTACAATTCACAATTCGCATTTTGCTCCGCGCTGCGGTCAGAGCGATCACTCAAAACGCACATCGTCGATATGGATCACAAAACCGTTGGGATTCATTCGGGCGTTGGCGACGAACATAAAACCTCCGATGATTTGTGACAGATCGCTTTCCGTAAGATCGATGACGTATTCTTTCCATTCCGCGGACAAAACCACAGGACCGATGCCGGCCGAATCCGAATCCGGGTAGCGCCCCTGGATGCCGCCGACTTGGAACTTGTCGATTTTTTCGCCGCCGATAGCTCCCCGGGCCCAAAAAATCAATTTCTTGGCCGTGCGGAGATCATAGCCGTCCTCGGTGCCGCCCCAATTGTTCCTGGGATTCTGCCAGTAGATCCCCGCCCATCCCGCGCCGTTGGACCCTTGGGCCGAATACCCGATCCGGATGCAGGTCGATCCGCTGTGCGGGTTTTTCGCGAAGGATTCGTCGACGCTCAAATCGCCCCAATCCCCCATCCAGCCCGACGGGTAGTAATGATTGTCGGGCGAATCGGCTTCCGAGTAAACGGTGACCGGCATGGAAAGGGCGATCACCCTCGAAGCGGGCGGCGCCGGATGCGTCAGGAAGCCAAAAACGCTCCCCGCCCACAACAATGCCGCCGCCAACACACCCAAGGCGCCCAGGATCAAAATCCACACCGGCACTAGAAGTCCGGTGGGACGATTGGTTTTATTCTGTGTTCGAATGGATTCTACTTTGGGCATGGTGAGTTCCTTGTTATTGGTTCGTTTCCAAAATTTTAGACGTCTTGGAAGCGGCCGGGGCCGGGTCAGACTTGAGATAGGCAACGATGTCGATCATCTGGCGCACCGTCATCTCGTCCGTCAAGTCGATCATCGGGGATATTTGCGGATCTTCGGGATCCCCCTGGCCGTAACCGTACGCGATCGTGTGGGACGGCGAGAGGATGGATTGCGCGATGACCGCGTTGTCGGTACTCGAACCAAACGAGAGAGCCGGTGCGGGCGTTTCGTTGACGGGCTTGGGCAGATCGAGATCGGCCGCGACGCGGTGGCACGAAGCGCAATGGAGAGATCGAAAAGCGGCGCGGCCTCGAGCGGCATTTCCGTCCGGCAGCAAAAACCCGGTCGGACCCATCTGAGCCTCCTCAGCCCATGCGCCGCCGGCACACAAGAAGAGACCCAACACAACGACCTTAGCTCCATCACGCTTTTTCATGCCCCCTCCTGGTTGGATGCCGGTGCATCCACTGTTTTTTGAATGTCCGACTTCACACGCTAAAAGGGTAGGTTTCCGGCACGGTGTCGCTGTCCCACTCCGTCGTGCGCTCGAGCGGCTTCACGGCGTGAGTGCGGTCCATGTGAATGACCGCGTCGAACTGCCCGGTGATGCTGGCATGAAAATAATGACTCGCCCGCTCGGTGTCGGGCCGGTAAATCACGCCGATGGCCCGCTCAAGACGCGGCTCCAAAAGCCCGCCCAAATTCGCCGCACCCTTAAAAACCATCAAAAAGTCGCGCGGATGAGCCGCGTGAAAGAGCGCCTCGTAACTTTCGGGAAGCGCCGGCCTTACTTTTTTCTTTTCCACCGGCGCGTCCCAGTCGGACGCGGCAGCGACGTTTCCTTCGTAGGTCGTAAAACCCACCGAGACCGCCCGCGCGCCGTATCGCGCTTTGACCAGTTGGCCGACATTCCACTCACCGCGCGCGGACATTTCGGTGGCGCGCGCGTCGCCCAAGTGGGAATTGTGCGCCCACACGACGACCTTGGGCGCGCGCAGCCGTCTTTGCAGATACGCCATGAGCGCTTCGAGCGTCTCGGCCATGTGCCGATCCCGAAGGTTCCAGGAG
>JAGVCY010000184.1 GCA_020058965.1 Candidatus Omnitrophota bacterium
ACTTCTCCTGGCCCCTTCCACGCTCGCGCTGGCTGAGAACGAAGGCGCCGATCTGCGCATTCTGCACGCGAAGCAGATCTTCAATCAGATCAACGCTTCCAATAAAGGAATTCCGCGGGAAGTCCTCGCCGATTCCAATGTGTTGATTATTTTTCCGAATATCGGAAAGGGTGGCTTCCTGTACGCCGGTCGGTTCGGCCTCGGCATCGTGATGGTCCGGAATCCCGAAACCCATCAGTGGAGCGCTCCGGCATTCATGCGCATGAGCGGCGGCAGCTTTGGACTTCAGGCAGGAGCGCAGTTCACGGAGCTCATTCTGGTAGGCAAAAGCAATTATAAGTTTGATAAATTCCGCGGCGGTCCGGAAGTCGGCGCGTCGCTCTCAGCCACGGCCGGCTGGTGGGGATTGCACTCCGAGTTCGGCAACGGTTGGGCATCTCCGGGCAGCATGCACTGGTTCTCACGCAACAAAGGTCTCTTCGCCTCCGTCGCGGCTGAAGGAAATGTGTTGTCGTTCGACCAGGGCGCGACCTCGGCCTACTACGGCAAGGGCGTGATCGCCCAAGATGTTCTTTTTAGCACCTCGGTACGGATATCCCCCACCGGCGAAATGCTCCTCGATGACATCGCCAAATACGAAGGCAGTTCCAAAGCATCTCTCGGCTCCATACTTCCAAATATCACCTTCGCAGCGCCCCAGGAAAACGGCAAGCCGCGCCAGATCCAAGTTCCCTCCTGGATGCCACGCTTCGGCAAAAAATAACACTCTCCGAGCGGGCGTGCAGCCCTGAGCTCGGATCGGGATCAAGTTCAAACGAAAACCCCGGCGCTTGCGCGTCGGGGGTTTTTTTATTTCTTAAACCGTCAGTCTGTTATTTATTCAGAACGTAACTGAAGATCAGAGGGGCGACGATCGAGGCGTCGGATTCGATGATGAATCGAGGCGTATCGATGTCGAGTTTGCCCCAGGTGATCTTTTCGTTGGGGACTGCGCCGGAGTAGGAGCCGTACGAAGTCGTGGAATCGGATATTTGGCAGAAATAGCCCCAGAGCTTGCAGTTTTCCTTAAGGTCCTGCTGGATCATAGGGACGACGCAGATCGGGAAGTCGCCGGCGATGCCGCCGCCGATTTGGAAAAATCCGATCGTGCCGGTCGCAGTCACCTTCCGGTAGTAATCGGCCAGGTAGTGCATATAGAAGAGGCCGCTCTTCACAGTGTTGAGACTCTTCACAAGGCCCTTCATGTGGTTCGCGACAAACACATTTCCGATGGTAGAGTCTTCCCAGCCCGGGACGATGATCGGCAGGTTTTTTTCGCAGGCGGCCAGCATCCAGGAATCCTTGGGGTCAATGTCGTAGAATTCCTTGAGCACACCGCTCTTGATGAGTTGGTACATGAACTCATGCGGAAAATACGCCTTCCCTTCGGCTTCGGCCTTCTGCCAAAGCGGCAGGAGTCGGTGTTCGATGCGGCGCATCGCTTCATGCTCGGGAATGCAGGTGTCGGTAACACGGTTAAAGCCCTGGCCGCAGAGGTCCATCTCTTCCTGCGCGGTGAGGTGGCGATAATTGGGAACGCGGCGGTAGTGCGTGTGCGCCACGAGGTTAAAAATATCCTCTTCAAGATTCGCTCCGGTGCAGCAGATCGCGTGGACCTTGTCTTGACGGATCATTTCGGCGAGTGAGATCCCCAGCTCGGCGGTCGACATGGCTCCCGCCAGCGTGACGAGCATCTTGTCGCCCTTGGCCAGATGGTCGATCCAGCCCTCCGCGGCGTCGATCACGACTGCGGCGTTGAAATGCTTGTAGTTCCGCTGAATAAACTGCTTCACCGGACCTTCGGCCTTCGAGAGGGACGCGGTGCGGGTCAAAGATTCTTGCTTGGTTGCCATAAATTCCTTTTTAGTTCGTCGAACGATTTGCTGTTATAGGGATTTTAAAATATGATGGGCAGACTGTAAAGGACGAATAACATGAAAACAGTCTCTATTCTTTCGATCCGAAAAAACACGGATCCCCGCATCGCCGCGCTGGAGGCCGACTACCTCAAGCGCCTGCGGCCTTTCTGCGCCGTAGAGCTCACCGATATCCGCGCGACCTACGCGGACGGCTCACCCGTCGCGCAGGTGCTGACCAAGGAATCCGATCTGTTTAATAAAAAAATCCCCTCGCGGTCGACTTTGATCGCCCTGCACGAAACTGGAAAAGCTTATTCTAGCCCTGAATTCTCGGAATGGTTCGGCCGAACCCTCGGCGCCGCGGATGGACCGCTTGTTTTTGTCATCGGAAGCGCTTACGGACTCGCTCCGGAGCTGATCAAAAGCGCACATGCGGTCGTTTCGCTCTCCCGCATGACATTCACGCACGAATTTGCACGGCTCATTCTACTCGAACAGCTGTATCGCGCGGCTCAGATCGCGCGCGGAACCGATTATCACAAATGACGGCCATCCGGCCGTCATCGCGAGGCCGCGAAGCGGCCGCAGCGACCTCCCAAAGATACGAATTCGGAATATTCTGCCGAATAAATCAAACAGAATCTTGCAATAATTAAACGATATGGTATCGTAAGAGCTCAATTTTGAATTAATAATTACAAGGAGCGCGCATTATGGTCAAAGGTCATGTGAAGTGGTTTTCGAATCCCAAGGGTTACGGCTTTATCCTGATGGACGATGCTTCGGAGGTGTTCGTGCATCATTCCCTCATCGTCGGAGAGGGATACAAAACCCTTAAAGAGGGCGAAGAAGTCACTTTTGAACTGATCGAGACCGAAAAGGGTAAGCAGGCCCACAAAGTCACGCGCCTCCCCGGCGCCAGCGATGAAGCCGCTCCCGCCGAAGCCCGCCAAGAGCCCGTTCACCACTAAAGTTCTCTTTAGCGCTTCCCGCGCCAAAAACAAAACCCCGCTTGGGCGCAACCCAAGCGGGGTTTTTTATTTCAAGCGACCGATTGCGGCCCTCTAAATGCCGCTCATTCGTAATGCGTCCACATGCGGATGACTTTGACGGTCCGTTCGGATTTGTAGACTTGATAGATCAGCCGGTGGTGGATGTTGATTCGGCGGGAGTAGGCGCCAACGAGATCGCCAATAAGTTTTTCGTAAGGCGGCGGGATTTGAAAAGGGTTCTTCTCGAGAATCATTATT
The DNA here is from genome assembly GCA_020058965.1 of Candidatus Omnitrophota bacterium. Taxonomy (GTDB): domain Bacteria; phylum Omnitrophota; class Gorgyraeia; order 2-02-FULL-51-18; family JAGOUK01; genus JAGOUK01. The sequence goes on from JAGVCY010000184.1 coordinate 3,149, forward strand.
AGGTCTTTGGCTTTTTCTTTGAGGCCCGATTGCGCGATCCGCTCGGCGTCCTTTTGGGCCTGCCGCGTGTACCGGACGGACCAATCTACCATTTGAGCTTATCAGAGCTCTTGGACAATGGTTCCTTCATCCCCTTCCGGATAGACTCGCGCATACCCGGAATCGAAACGAGATAAAGCGTTTCCTGGATCGCTTTCCAATCCTCAGCGCTCATCAGTACTGCGCTCGACCGACGACCGGTTATTTGAACCGGCTCATGCGATTTTGCCGTCTCATCCAACAATTGGTATAACCGTATCCGAGCCTGACTAGCAGTTAAAGTCGTCATAAGTGCCCTCCGTCTAGAAGCGTACCATAGGTCGTACGAGTATTCAAGATGCGGGATGAGTTGTTACCTAATCGGCAAGGAGTAGACTTCGCTACGGTGACCGATACGGTAAATCCTGACTCGGCTTCCCACTATTTTAAAGATTACGCGGTAATCTCCGACACGAAGTTTCCAGTAACCTTTAAGAGAGCGTTTAAGCGGCAGTCCAAAGCGGTTGGGCGCGTGACAAAGCTTAGATTCTACGGATTTTTTAATCTGTTGTTTGGCGGATGTGGAGAGGCGGGGTAAATCGATCCGGACAACGTCCGGATGATAATCGATTTCGTACGCGGAAAACATGCGGGCTCCTAGACCCAGGCCTGCTTATGAGAAATCCACTTTTGATTTTTGCCGGGCTTGTCTCGCTTGGCCGCCTCCGCCGCCCAAAAACCGTCTTCGTATATTTCCAGAGCGTCGCAAATCAAATCCCGCGCGATAAGCGACAAAGACGATCCGCCCTTTTTCGCCAGCCGCTCAATCGCCTTGTACGCGTTCGGGTCCAGCACCACGTTCAATCTCGGAAGTTTTGTCGGCATTGATTTCCCTCCAATAGGTTCTTGAGAGAAGTGTATCACTTATGATGCACTTATTCAAACCGACGTGAGGACGATTATACGGCTAAAAGAGAAGATTGGCCGACGAGGTGCAGGTCGACGGCACGGGCGGCGCGGCGGCCTTCCTGGATGGCCCAGACGACGAGGGATTGGCCGCGGGTCATGTCGCCCGCGGTGAAGACGCCCGGGACGGAAGTCATTTTGTTGGCGTCGGCCTTCACATTGCCGCGGTCGTCGAATTCGACACCGAGCTCGGTGAGCATTCCGTTCTTCACGGGTCCGACAAAGCCCATCGCGAGCAGGACGAGTTCGCACTCGAGCTCAAACTCGGATCCTGGAATTTCTTTCATCGCGGAACGGCCGGTGGCCGGGTCTTTGGGGCCGAACTCGAGCTTGACCGCGTGCAATTTTTTAAGCTTGCCGTTCTCGCCGGAGAATTTTTTGGTCATGACGGCGTAAAATTGTTCGACGCCTTCTTCGTGGGAGGTGGACTTGCGTTTGACAAAGGCCCACTGCGGCCAGGGGTTGTCCGAGGCCCGGTCTTTGGGCGGCTCGGGCATGAGCTCGAACTGCTTCACGCTCACCGCGCCTTGCCGGTTGGAGGTCCCGAGGCAGTCCGAGCCGGTGTCACCGCCGCCGAGGATCACGACGCGCTTGCCCTTGGCTGAGATCGGCGTGGTTCCGTTCGACTTATAACCGCGGTTCAATAAATTCTGCTGGGGCAAAAACTGCATCGCCTGATAAATCCCCTCAAGCTCGCGTCCGGGGATCGGTAGGTCGCGGCCTTGCTCGGCGCCGCCGCACAGCACCATTGCGTCATACTGGCGACGGATCTCCTGCGCGCTGATCGTGACGCCGACATGAATACCGGTCTTAAAAATGACTCCTTCGGCGCGCATGCGGTCCAGGCGCCGCTCGACGATGCCTTTTTCGAGCTTGAAGTCGGGAATTCCGAGCGCGAGCAAGCCGCCGAGAACGGCGCTTTTTTCATAAACGGTGACGGTATGACCGGCTTGATTGAGCTGATCGGCGCAGGCCAGACCCGCGGGGCCGGAGCCGATGATCGCGACTTTTTTGCCGGTGCGGTGCTTAGGCGGCTGGGGTTTGAGCCAACCCTGGCCGTACGCGTGTTCGACGATCGACACTTCCATATTCTTGATCGTAACCGGCGGCTCGTTAATTCCAAGCACACAGGAATTTTCGCACGGCGCGGGACAGACGCGGCCGGTGAATTCGGGAAAGTTATTGGTGCGCTGAAGCCGGTTGATCGCCTCTTCCCAACGATCGTTGAACACAAGGTCGTTCCAATCCGGAATCACGTTTCCAATCGGGCAGCCGGACATGCAGAACGGCACGCCGCAATCCATGCAGCGGGCCCCCTGCTTCTTAAGGTCTTCCTCCGGCATAAATTGGGTGAACTCGCGCCAGTGTTTTAGCCGCTCCAGCGGCTTTTGCTTGCCGAATTCGACTCGGGTGAATTTTGTGAAGCCTTTGGGATCACCCATGGACGGGCTCCTTGGCGGATTTGCCGGATGCCGGTCCCGTCGCGGTTCCGAACGAAGACCCGGAAGCGGGCTGAGCCGCCGCCTTGGCCGCTTCTTCCAGAACGCGTTTGTAGTCTGTCGGGTATACCTTGATAAATTCCTTGGCGACCGCCGGCCAGCGGCTCAAAAGATCTTTGGCGACCGTGCTGCCGGTCAGTTGGGCCTGCTTTTCGATCAGACCTTTAAGCTTGTTCAGGTCCGCAGCGTCCACGACCGGCACGAGCTCGACCATCCCGCGATTGCAACGGTTCACAAAACCTTTGTCCTGATCCCAGACATACGCAATTCCGCCCGACATACCGGCCGCGAAGTTGCGGCCCGTCGGTCCGATCACGACCACGACCCCGCCGGTCATGTACTCACAGCCGTGATCACCCACGCCTTCAACGACGGTCTCAACCCCGGAATTCCGCACCGCGAAGCGCTCGCCGGCCAACCCGCGAATAAAAACCTCTCCTTGAATTCCGCCGTACAAAACGACATTGCCCACGATCATATTTTTTTCTGGAATGTAACGCGCGTCGCGGTCGGGCGCGACAATGATGCGGCCGCCGGAAAGGCCCTTGCCGACATAATCGTTCGCGTCGCCTTCAAGCTTGAGTGTGACGCCCCGCGACAGGAACGCGCCAAAGCTCTGCCCGGCCGAACCCCGGAAGTCGATCTCGATCGTGCCGTCGGGCAGGCCCTTAAGCCCATACTTGCGGGCGATATCGGAACTCAAGATCGTACCGACCGTACGATTGGTGTTGTGAATATCGAACGCGGCCTTGACCGGCTTACCCGAAGCGATCGCGTCCTTGCAAACCTCAAGCAGCTTGAAGTCGAGCGCCTTCTCAAGCCCGTGGTCTTGTTTGCCCGTGTGCCTTATCGCGACGGTCGCGGGCACATCCGGCCGATGCAGGATCTTCGACAAGTCCAAATGCTTGGCCTTCCAATGCGTCACATCCTCGCGCTGTTCCAGCCAGTCAACACGGCCGATGAGCTCATCAAATTTGCGCACGCCGAGCTCGGCCATGATCTCGCGCACTTCTTCGGCGAGGTACATAAAATAATTAACAACATGCTCGGGCTTGCCGGTGAATTTTTTGCGGAGTTCGGGGTCCTGAGTCGCGATACCGACCGAGCAGGTGTTGAGATGGCACTTGCGCAGCAAAATACAGCCCGACACGACCAGCGCCGAGGTCGAAAAACCAAATTCATCCGCGCCGAGCATGGCGGCGATCACGATGTCGCGGCCCGTCTTGAGCTGACCGTCGGTCTGCACACGAATACGGCCGCGCAGGTCGTTTAAAACCAGGACTTGCTGGGCTTCGGCGATACCGAGCTCCATCGGAAGACCAGCGTGTTTGATGGAAGTTTGCGGCGAAGCGCCCGTGCCGCCTTCAAAACCCGAGATGAGCACGTGGTCCGACTTGCCCTTCGAAACTCCCGCCGCGATCGTGCCGACGCCGATCTCCGAGACGAGCTTGACCGAAACATCCGCCGCGCGATTAGCGTTCTTCAAGTCATGGATGAGCTGGGCCAGATCTTCGATCGAATAAATATCATGATGCGGAGGCGGCGAAATGAGCCCCACGCCCGGCGTCGTGAGACGCGTCCGCGCGATCTCCTTGGAGACCTTGTGCCCCGGCAGCTGACCGCCCTCACCGGGCTTGGCCCCTTGCGCCATCTTGATCTGGAGCTGATCAGCGTTGACGAGGTATTCGATGGTGACGCCGAAACGGCCTTGCGCGACCTGCTTGATGCGGCTGCGGCGCCAATCGCCGTTGGCATCCTTGGGATAACGGTCCGCGTCTTCTCCGCCCTCTCCGGTGTTCGAGAACCCGCCAAGGCGGTTCATCGCGATGGCCAGCGTTTCGTGCATTTCCTTGGAGATGGAGCCGTACGACATCGCGCCGGTCGCGAACCGCTTCACGATCTCGGAAGCCGCCTCAACCTCGGCGATCGGCACAGCCTCGCCGTTCTTAAACCGAAGCAGACCGCGGATCGTCGCGGAACCCTGCGCGACATTGTTCAAAACAGCGGTGTATTTTTTAAAAGTCTTGTACTCACCCGAGCGCACGGCATGCTGCAAAAGCGCGATGGAGTCGGGGTTGTACTGATGGTACTCACCGTCCCGGCGCCAATGGTAATCGCCGCCTTCTTCGAGTTCCGTCGGTCCGCCCTGGGTGTGCGGGTAGGCGCGCTCGTGACGCATGAGCGTCTCGCGGGCGACTTCCTCGATGCCGATCCCACCGATGCGCGACGGTGTGGCGGTAAAATATTTTTCGATGAACTTTTCGCCCAGTCCAACCGCTTCGAAGATCTGCGCGCCGCAATAGGATTGGATGGTTGAGATACCCATCTTCGAAGTCACCTTGAAAAGTCCCTTGCGCGCGGCTTTGACGAAGTTTTTCTTCGCGGCGGCGGCGTCCAGGCCGGAGCCGTAGTGGCCCTTCTTGATCTCGTCCTCGATCGTCTCGAGCGCGAGGTACGGATTGACGGCATTGGCGCCGTAGCCGATCAAGGCGGCGAAGTGATGCATTTCGCGCGCTTCCCCCGTCTCGACGACCAAGCTGACGCAGGTGCGCGTGCCCTGCCGGATAAAGTGATGGTGCAGACCGGCAACCGCGAGCAAGGACGGAATCCCCGCGTGACGCGCGTCGACGGCGCGGTCAGATAAAATCAAAATGGTCGCGCCCTTGCGAACGGCGTCGTCGGCGTCCTTAAAAAGTTTTTCCATCGCGGGTTCGAGGCCCTTGGCGCCTTGGTCGGCGCGGAACACAGTCTCGAGGGTCGCGGACTTAAGTCCCGGTGCTTCGAATTCGCGCACCTGCTCAAGCTCTTCATTCGTGATCACCGGCAGGGACAGTCGAAGCCGGCGCGCGTGCTCGGGCGTCTCTTCGAGCAGGTTCTGCTCCGCGCCGAGCATGACATCCGAACCCATGATGATCTCCTCGCGGATCGCGTCGACGGGCGGATTCGTGACCTGCGCGAACAACTGCTTAAAGTAATTGAACAGCGGATGCGGCCGCGCCGACAACACC
>JAGVCY010000122.1 GCA_020058965.1 Candidatus Omnitrophota bacterium
CATAAGCAGCGTGACCACGCCGCCGGTGATAAGGGCCGTCACAATGATCGCGGTCAAATGCGGGATCCGGTGTTTCATGCGTTCGGGTCTCCTATTTAATCCAAATTCATGTGTCCCACCGACCGGTGACACGTCGTGCACCGGGGCGGGTTCTTCGCGTCTTTTTTCCAGTCATGCCCCACGATCCCGCTGACCATCGTGTCGTGACAATGAATGCAGTTGTTCTGCAGTTCCTGCAGATTGGGCTTCGTGATGCGGATCGGTTCTGGAAAGTTCTGCAGCGTGAACGCCTTGGAATGGTTCCAGCCGTTCCGCGCCTTGATCAGGTATTTCCTCGGAAATTCATGAGGAATATGGCAATCGTTGCAAGTCGCGGCCTTGTGATGGCTCGACTTCGTCCACGCGTCGTAGTTTTCGCGCATGACGTGACAATTCATGCAGGCCTTGGGATCGTTCGACAGGTACGAGAGCCCTTTGGCGTAATCGAAGGTATAAAACCCCACGCCGATCAGCGCGCCGATCGCGACGCATACGGCAATTTCTATTTTAAGTACTTTTTTCATCCGACAGCCGCATTTTATTTTTTAGCTTTAAGAAACTCAGCCTCTTCGGGCGTGATGCACTTCATGGCGATCTTGCCGGTGTAACCGTCGATCAGCACGATCTTAAAAAAATGTCCCTTGAGCTCAAAAACTTCGTCCAAGAAAAACTCATGCCCTTTGATGGGATCGATGCTGGCCATTTTTAAGCACTCCTGGTAGTTTTTTTAGCGTTGCCCTGCTTACGGTTCATGGATCTGGAAAGGTCCCAAAGTGTTTGCGAACGCAGCGCGTCGGTCATCTGACCCTTGAGTTTGACCCAGGTAAAATGCAGCGAACAAGGATTGCGGTCATTGCAGGCGGCAAGGCCCATCAGACATTGTGAATAATTGCCCTTCCCCTCAACTGCCTCAACCACATCCATCACCGTCGTGCTTTTGGGATCGCGCGCCAACACATACCCGCCTCCGGGTCCCGAAACTGCTTTTAAAAATCCGCTTTGAACCAACGCCTGAAAAGTCTTGCGCGCGTAGGCCTCCGGGATTCCGGCCTTCCGGCAAATGTCCGCCGCCCGCGCGTTTCCAGCGGCCTTTCCGTCCGAAATTTCGGCCAAAGCGCGGATCGCGTACTCGCAACCTTTAGAATAAAGACAAAACATGTTCCATGGCTCCGGTTATGGGATAAATCTATTATGGATACTAACATCCACGATATACCCTTGGCAATTAAAACCAGGCCAGTCGCTTCGTGTAGGGTCTAGAAAAGGTCTTTCGGGGTGTTCACGTTTAAAAGGAGCTTCGGGAATGCCGGCTCCGGCGCAATGAGAAGATCGGGCAGGAGTGATAAAAAATACTTCATGCTGAGCCGCTCCGAAGCGAGCGCCGATCGCGCCGCCGACTGACACGCGCTCGGGTAAATCCCCGGGAAGGGCTGCTGAACTCCGCCGACTTCAAACACCGCCGGGCGGTCGGAAGCGCGGTAGGCCAGGATTAATTGCTCCAGCGCCCCGCGGGTCAAAAACGGCATATCGCAGGTCAGGACCAGCAGGTCGTTTTGTGGAAAAACTGAAAAAGCCGTGCACAGCCCGCCAATCGGGCCTTTGTCCGGAACGAGGTCGTTGTGGACCGGACCGTTTAAAAAATCATAATTTTTTGTCGGGTTGGCGATCACGGCGGGGTCGAGGTCCAGCGCGGTCAGCAATCGCACCGCGTGTTCCAAAAGCGTCTTTCCTTCCCAGCGCGCGAGCGCCTTGTCCGCGCCGAACCGGCTGCTTTTGCCGCCCGCGAGCACGATGCCCTTCAGCTTCACGCGATGACCTCGTGCGGATGCGCGCAGAGCACCCATTCGGAACTTCCGTCCTGATAAAATTCGTGCTTCCAGATCGGAACGCTGGTCTTGATCCGCTCGATCGCTTCGCGGCAGGCCTTGAAGGATTCGTCCCGATGAGCGGAGCTCACCCAGATCGCGACGGCGGCCTCTCCGACCTCGATGGTTCCGATCCGATGCAGGATGCGCACGGTTCCGCAGAAATATTTCTGCTTCACTTCAAGTGCGATCCGGTCCAATTCTTTTTCGGCCAGCGCCTCATAACATTCGTATTGGATGCGGATCACCGCGCGGCCCTGATGATGATCGCGGACCCATCCTAAGAAAGCAGCGGACGCACCGCAGTCCGGCGCCGGTTGGACGGCCAAAAAAACGGACGGGTCGATGCGATCGCGGGTCAAGCGCATGTCAGCCGCCCGCCACCGGCGGCAGGATCGCGAGCACGCTCCCGTCCTCGACCGCCTGTTCCGATCCAACAAACTCATCATTTATGGCGTATCGGAACGGGAGGTCACGGACTTTGGTGAACTCCGGCTGGGCGAGCACGCCGCGAACGCATTCTCCCACCGTGATCGGCGATTCGACGACCACGGTCCGCTCACCGGCACCCGCCGCCTCCCTCATCTGCGCAAAAAACAAAAGTTTGATCTGCATCCGGCCGCTTCCTATATAAGGCCCGCGTGGGGCAAAAAATCCATCAAAAGCCGCCGGTCCCCGCTCGTCCCGGCCTGCGGTGCCCCCTCGCCGCTTGGCGGAACCCGCAAAAAACCGTCCGCGTCCACGAGCGAGGTCAGCATGTGAGAACCTTGATGGTTAAGCGCCTGCGCGGTTAGCTCGTCGGCCGCTGAATGCTTCACTGAATCCTTCGAGACCCTCGCCTTCAAGAATAAATGCTTCGACTTATCTTGCGGGACGGCGCCTTCGGTTTTTACGGCCCGCTGGCGCAGTCCGGGTTCGGAGCGGCCCAGCATTTTGAACAGCGCCGGAACGATGTACTCGTAAAAACAGGTGAACGCCGCGGCGGGGTTTCCGGGCAGACCAAAAATGATTTTTTTTGCTTTGCGGCCGAAGTACAGGGGCTTGCCGGGTTTCTGATTCACCTTCCAAAAAACCGTCCGCACTTTTTCCAACGCGAGCGCTTCCTTGACCACATCGTAATCTCCCACCGAAACGCCGCCGAGCAGGATGAGGCAATCTCCCTCAGCGAGGGCGGTCCGAATGGCACGCCGTACTTTTGCGATTTCATCCCTCAGCGTCAGCACGCGAAGCGGCGACACGCCGATTTGAAGCAGCGCCGAGCGGATCATCCACGAATTGGAATCATAAATTTTGCCCGGTGATAATTTTTTTCCTGGAGCGGTCAGCTCATTGCCTGTCGCGAGAACGGTCACGCGGGGTTTTTGATACACGCTGGCGCTGGCAAATCCGAACGATGCGAGCACGCCGATCGCGGCCGGGTGGAGACAGGTTCCCTTTTTCAACAGCAGCTGACCCTTCTGAATTTCTTCACCGCAGCGGCGGATGTGCTGGCCCGTACGAATCGGTTGTTCGACACAAAGCCGGCCCTCTTGAAGCTTGGCGTCTTCCTTGGGGATCACCGCCGTGCCGCCGGTTGGAATAAAAGCACCGGTCATGATCCGATACGCGGTGCCGGCGGCGATACGGAGCGTGCGGCCGTCGCCGGCTTTGAGCGTGCCCGCGACCCGTAGCTTGACCGGCCGATCCTTGCTCGCGCGTGCAACATCAACCGATCGGATCACATAACCGTCCATCGCCGAGTTGTCCGCCACCGGCATCGCACAGCCCGCCCGCACATCCGCGGCCAGCACGCTTCCGCAGCAATCGGCCAGGGCCGCCACACGGGACACGGACGAGGGCGTGTTGCGGCGGATGAGCGCGGCCGCTTGTAGGGGCGTGATCACAACGCCAACCCTATCAGTCGCAGACTCGCCCACGAAATAAACCCGGCCAATATTTTTCGCATGAACGGATGCGGCAATCGGTACACGCCAAGCCGGGATCCCAACTGGCCTCCAACAAAGACCAACACGCCTAATGTCAGCCATTCAATTCCTTGCGCATGAAAAATATTGCCGCGCGCCAGAAGTCCCGCGGCGGAGTTGAGCAAAATAAAGACCGCGGCGGCGGCGGAGGATTCTTTAATGTCCGCCCATCCCGCCAGAATCAGGATCGGGCTCAAAAATATCCCGCCGCCAATCCCCAAGAAACCGGACAAAAACCCGAGCCCCGCTCCGATCACCGGCGCGCTCAACATAAAAACAATTCCCTCCGCGGGCTTGCGCTCGCGGACCGTGTCCCGCCCTTCCAGCCAGACTCTAAGCGCCACGAACAACAAGCAGACGCCGAGCGCGGTCCGCTGGATCGAATCGTCTGTTTTAACCAGGCCGCCGAGAAAAGCGGCCGGAATGGAGGTGATCAAAAACGGCCACAGCAACCTCGGCCGCATAAATCCCGCTTTTGAAAAATGCCACACGCCGCCGCCCGAAACGATCATATTGCAAAAAAGGGCGATCGCGGCGATCTGCGTCACGGGCATCGCGGTCATCGACAAAAGCGCCAAATAGGACGATCCTCCGCCGAAGCCGATCAGAGCGTACACCACCGCCGTCAAAAAAAACGCCGGAAAGATCCAAACCGGCACCATCAGCATCAGTGACTCCTGCCTTCCATCATCGGATAGCCATGAAGCACCGCCGGAAAGATCGCGGCGAGCGTTTCCTGAACACCGTTCGATGAGCCGGGTAGATTGATGATCAGCGTTTTGCCCCTTTGGGCCGCAAGGCCGCGCGAAAGCATCGCGTACGGCGTGCGGGTCTGCCCATACGCGCGGCCCGCTTCCATGATGCCCGGGACTTCGCGTTCCATGATCGCGCGCGTCGCTTCCACCGTCACATCGCGCGGTCCCAGCCCGGTGCCGCCGGTGGTCAGGATCAGCCTCACGCCATCGTCGCACCATTGGAGCAGTTTGGCCCGGATTGCGTCCTGATCGTCGGGCAGAATTTGGTAGATTGGCGTGAGGCCGACGGACTCAAGTTTTTCCTGAATGAGCTTGCCGGACTTGTCCTGCCGTTTTCCCTGAGCGGTGCCGTCGGAGGTCACGAGCACGGCCGTCTTAAACCCCGCTGGAATGTTTTCTTTGCGGTCGCTCTTGCCTCCGGTCTTCGAGACCAGCTTCGTTGAGACAATCTCCATGTTCTTGTCGATGGGTTTGAGCATGTCGTAGATCGTGAGCGCGGCGACGGACGCGGCGACCAGCGCTTCCATTTCGACGCCGGTTTTCCAGGTGACTTCCACCTCGGCGATGATCGTGACTCGGTCCGGCGCGACCTCAAATTGGATGTCGACCCAATCGATCGGCATCGGGTGACAGAACGGGATGAGGTCAAAAGTCCTTTTGGCGGCCTGAACGCCCGCGACGCGCGCGACGGTCAGCACATCTTTTTTGGGCAGATCGTTTTTTTGCATGCGGTTGATCGCTTCCGAGGTGGCGGTGATCACGGACACCGCCTTGGCGCGGCGCAAGCTCGTTGTTTTGGCGGACACCGATATCATAAAATTATCCTCCTAATCCCTGCATGACGACCGCCGCGGAAGCATCGGCTTGCGCGGAAGTGTTGGGGCCCTGGTTGGTGAATGGTGTGTCTTTGAATTGATTGCCCGCGGGCTTGATGCGCACGGCCTCCCGAAGTCCGGCCACGATCGCTTCATCCGGCGCATTGCCGCGGAGCAGATCGCCAAGCGGAACTTCCACGTCCGAAAACAGGCACGGCCGTATCCGTCCATCCGCGGTCATGCGGATCCGTGAACACTGGCCGCAAAACGATTCGGTGAGCGAAGCGATGAGCCCGACCCGGCCCTTTCCGCCCATGATCTTAAAAACCTGCGCTACTTGATCTCCGCGGTCCGATTCTTCTTCGAGTAAAAATTGCTCCCGAATAATGCTCCGAATCGTCGAGATCGGAAAAACCTTCTCCGGCGTCCATCCCGACCCGCACAACGGCATGAATTCCAAAAAACGCACCTCGACCGGATGATCATAGGCCATCCGCACGAACCGAATAATCTCATCCGCCGTCAGCCCGTTCATCACGACCATGTTGAGCTTGAGCGGAAACCCCATCGCGAGTGCCGCGTGAGCGGCTTCCAATACCTGCTGGTACGCGTTGACCTGAGTCACGGCCTTGAACCGCGCGGGATCCAGACTGTCCAGACTGATGTTGATGCGGTCGATGCCGGCGTCTTTAAGCGGTTGGAGCAGGGGCTTGAGCCGGCTCCCATTGGTCGTGATGGAAATATCCCGCAGCGTGGTTTGATCTTTGATATCGCGGACGATCTCGACAATATCATGCCGGAGCAGCGGCTCGCCGCCGGTCAGCCGCACGCGCTCGATGCCAACGGATTCGGAGAGACGCACAAGCCTCACGATGTGCTCGCGATCCAAATAGGACGGACGGCCCATCGGCACATACCCGTCGGGCGGTACACAATAGGTGCATTTAAAATTACACGCGTCCGTCAGCGACACCCGAAGGTAGGTGACATGCCGGCCGAACGAGTCGATGAGCGGCGCCCGAGCCAAAAGCTCGCGCCCCGCGGGGGAGGTCTGGATCACGTTTCTCCTTTCCAAATGTCCCGGCACTTTTTATAAAAAGCGCCGGGCGCGGGAGGGCGAACCGTTTCCAGTTTCGCCCCTAGCGTTCCCCGAACCCCGCTGCGCTCACGCGTGCGCGGGTCCGAGAAATCGGAGATTGTTAAAACTCTTATCAGCCGTATTCTATCAATTTGCCAATCTCAAATGATGAAAAATCCCAACCCGCAGTCTGCTCAAAAAGTGCCAGATGCGAGGCGCGACAAGCGATGCGTGGTCTTCCCACGTGAGCGCAGTCGTAACGACGCAGATGGTGCTTTTTCAGCAGACTGCGAGGTCCCGGGTGACGCGGACGGCGGAGTATTTGAGCTCAGGTTGTTTGGAGAGCGGGTCGAACGCGTCGTTGACGGAATCGTTCACGCTGGCGGTACCAAAAAGCGAGCCCCAGTGCATTGGCGCGAAGAGCGTCCCGCGACGAATGTCTTCCTTGCGCTTCAGCTTAATCCGGAAGCTGCCCCGACGCGAGGTCACCCACACGAGCTCTCCGTCCCTCAGCGCGTATTCCTTAAGGTCTTCCGGGTGCATATCCAAAAACGCCTCGGACTGGCTCTTCAAAAGCTGTTGGATCTTTCCGGTGCGCGTCATCGTGTGCCATTGGTCGCGGATACGGCCGGTGATCAAGATCAGCGGATATTTGGGGTCGACGATCTCCGCGGCATCGCGGTACGGATTGAACACGAACCGCGCCCGGCCGTCGGCATGGGCAAATTTACGGTCTTCGTAGAGCCGCTTGGAGACCGGTGAATCCTCCTCAGGAAATGGCCATTGCACCGGCCCCATCTTGAGCCGCTGATAGGTCAGACCCGAAATATCGACGCGCGTTCCACGCGTGGTTTCCCGATACTCCATAAAAACATCCTCGCTGGTCTTGAAGTCAAAATCTTTGGCATAACCCAACCGAGCCGCCACGTCCCGTACGATCTGCCAGTCGGGCCGCGCCTCTCCGGCCGGCTCGACGACCTGGCGCAAAAGCGACACCCGCCGCTCGGAGTTGGTCACGGTTCCCTGCCGCTCCGCCCATTGCGCGGCCGGCAACACCACATGCGCCGCTTCGCTTGTTTCGGTCGGGTGATACGCGTCCTGCACGATGACGAGTTCGGCCTTGGCAAGCGCCTTTCGGATCCGATCCAGCCGCGGCATCGAGACCATCGGGTTGGTCGCGATGACCCACACCACCTTGACCTTCCCTTGTTCCAGCGCGTCAAAAAGTTCCACCGCGTGATGTCCGTTATCCGCCGCGATGCGTCCGGCCGGCACTTTCCACAATTTTTCCATCGCCGCGCGCGCGGCGGGGTCCGCGATCCTCCGGTATCCGGGCAGCAATGTCGAAAGGCCTCCGGTCTCGCGTCCGCCCATCGCGTTGGGCTGTCCCGTCAAAGAAAAGGGCCCGCTGCCCGGCACGCCGATACGGCCCGTCGCCAAATGCAGGTTGATGAGCGACTGAATCTTCGCGGTCGCGTGACTGCTCTGATTCAACCCCATCGTCCAAAAGCTCAAAAAGCCTTTTGACGCGCCGATCCATTCCGCCGCCTGCGCCAACGCGCTCAAGCTCACACCCGCCTGATTGGCCAAAATCTGCGGCGAGTCCTTCAGGATATCCCGCTCCGTCTCTTCCCAGCCGGTCGTGTGCCGGCCGATGAAGTCCCGATCGATCCGTCCGTTTTCGATCAAAAGCCGCAACAACCCGTTCGTCAACGCCACATCACCGCCCGGCAGGAGCGGCAGATGAAGATCGGCGATTTCGCAGGTCAGCGTGCGTCGCGGGTCGATGACGATGATGCGGGTCTTGGGATTTTTTTGTTTGTGCTGGCGGATCCGCTGATATAGCACGGGATGGCACTCGGCCATGTTCGCGCCGGTGATCACGATGCAGTCGGCCAATTCGATATCCGAGTAGGAGCACGGCGGGCCGTCGGAACCGAGCGAAGTGGTGTAGCCGACCACTGCGCTGGCCATGCACAGCCGTGAGTTGGAATCCACATTGTTCGTGCCCAAAAAACCTTTGGCGAATTTATTGATAACGTAATAATCTTCGCTGAGCAATTGACCGGAAATGTAAAACGCGAAGGAGTCGGGGCCGTGTTCGCGCACGGTTGAGCGGATCTTCTCGGTGATACGGTCGAGCGCGGCGTCCCAGGTGACGCGCGCGAGCGGCTCACCGCGGTTTTCTCGGGATAAAGGAAAAAGTGCCCGGCCGGGCGCCTTCATCATCTCCGCCAGCGTTCCACCCTTGGCGCAGATCATCCCGAGATTGGCGGGATGCTGGGGATCGCCTTTTACTTTTTTGATTTCGTTGCCTGCTTGCCCCACCAGCAAACCACAGCCTACCCCACAGTAGGGGCACATGGACCGGTTCCACTGAAGGTGCGCGTCCGACGGCTCCTCCTTGTCGAAGGTCGGCTGAACAAAATCCATATTAATTTTCATGAAAAATCCCCAGAAAGCAGTCTGCTAGTGCGTCATCTTTCCGGTGCGAACGGTGTAGGAATGGCTCACGGGGCTGACGAAGACACGACCATCGCCGGGGCGGCCCGTGTTGGAAACTTCTCGGATGGCCTTGAGGGCCGGCCCGAGCTGATCATCCTCCACCACGATCATCATCATGAGCTTGGGAAGCTCCGAATAGTGGACATTGCCGACCTGGATTCCGTGCTGCTGTCCGCGGCCGAGCACATCCCACTTGGTCATCGCGAAGATGTTTTCTTTTTCGAGCGCTTCGACCACCTTGAGCTCGCTTTCGGGGCGCAGCATCGCTTGAAGCATTTTCATTTTTTTAGTTCCTCCGTTTCATTGGATTCGATGTTGTCCAAAACCACCTCTTCGAGGGGCGTGACGAATATTTTTCCGTCTCCGGGCTGTCCGGTCTGATTGGCCCGGATCAGGTTGGAGATCACCGCCTCCAGAAGCCCCCGGTCAACGATGACCTCCACGAGCGTCTTGGGCAAAAACGGAACCGTGTGCCTCCAGTCATGTGACGGGTGTGCCTCCTGGGGCTGATTCTGCAAACTCAAACCCCGTTGTTCGCCGCGGCCGAGCACCCTGAATCGCGCGTACGAGGTACAGCCGATGTCCTCGAGCGCCTGCTTGGTGGCTGGCCACGAAGGCGTGCGGATGATGGCCGTCACTTTGAAATAAGAGGATGCCTTGATCAGGATCTCAGGCCGGGCGTTGTCCGGCGCGTCCTCAAAAGCGATGTACACCCGGCCGCTGACGATTTGAGCGGGGTAAACGCGCAGTTGGCCGTCGCCCTCGTTGATCCCGGCCCCGGTCTTCAGATCGAAGGTTCGCGTGTGCAACGGGCAGGTGATCGTTTCGCCGTGAACCATGCCATCGGCCAACGGGCCTTGTTTGTGCGGACAGGTGTTCTGAACCGCGCGGACCACACCGTTCCCCAGTCGAAAAAGCGCTACGCGATGTTCTCCAAAACTGACACAACGCCCCTCCCGGAGAGGAATATCATCCACGGCGCAAATCGGATACCACTTAGGAATCATACGACCAGCGCTTCAATTTCTTTGGGTAGCACAAAATCGCTGAACTGCTTGGGATTCTGCGGTTTTTTGGCTTCCAGCCACGGATCGAACGAAGCGTCCTTGGCCTTGGCCAGCCGATCCAAATACCCTTGCCGAACGTCCGCGGGCGCGAACACCGTCTCCTGCCGGATTTTTTCGAGTCCGACGCGTTCCACAAAATCATAGGTCCGTTCCAGATACTCCCCGTTTTCGCGGTAATACTGAAAAAATACCTTCGCCATCTCGATCGCCTCATCATTCGTCGTGACGGTCGTCAGAATATCGGCCGCGCGCACGATCTTTCCGGCCCCGCCGCCGATCACGACCTGCCAGCCGCCTTCGATCCCGATGAGGCCGAGATCCTTCACCGTCGCCTCGGCGCAATTGCGCGGACATCCTACGACGCCCATCTTGAACTTCGCCGGCGTGTAAAGATTTTCGAGCTCCGTCTCAAGCCGGATACCGGTTTCGATCGAGTTCTGCGTTCCGTATCGGCAAAAGTCCGTGCCGACGCAGGTTTTGACCATGCGCACGGCCTTGGCGTAGGCGTGACCCGAGGGCATACCGAGTTCCGCCCAGATCTTGGGCAGGTCTTCTTTTTTGACGCCCAAGAGGTCCAGCCGCTGACTGCCGGTGACCTTGACCATCGGGACATTGTATTTTTCGGCGACATCCGCGATCTTGCGGAGTTCCTGAGGGTTCGTCACGCCGCCGCGCATCCGCGGAACGACCGAAAAAGTTCCGTCCCGCTGAATGTTGGCGTGCACGCGGTCGTTGATAAAACGGGCGGAGCGGTCCTCCACATGGCGGCCGCAATGGACTTCATCCACGATAAAACTTAAAGCGGGCTTGCAGTACGAGCAGCCGGTCCCGTTGCCGTAAATGTCGAGCACTTCCTGGACCGACTTAAGTTTTTGAGTCTGTATCATCTGCCGCAGCTGCGTCTTCGCGAACGGAACGCACACGCAGAGCACTTCCTTTTTTTCCTGCTTGAAGCCCGCTCCGGCCACGGCCTGCAGGATGACGCCGACCATCTTGGCGCAGGTGCCGCAACCCGATGTCGCCTGCGTGCAGGCCTTGACCTGCGAAACACTCACACAGCCCTCGTCCTGAATGGCCTTGATGATCTGCCCTTTGGTGACGCCCATGCATCCGCAGATCGTTTCGAGATCCGGCTTCGACATGACATCGTCCGAACTCCCCGCCGCGGCCGCGGGCGAACCGATCAGGAGCGAACTCGGTGTGCCTTCCAATTCCTTGCCGGACCGGACCAGATCCTGAAGCTTGTTGGCTTCCGAAGAATCGCCCACGAGCACCGCGCCCACGAGCCGGTTTTCGCGCACGATCGCGCGCTTGTAAACACCGGCCGTCTCATCCTCGAACGCGACCGTCTTGTCGCCCGGCTGGTCCCCGCGGTACTCTCCCACCGAAAAAACATCCACGCCGGCGACCTTAAGCTTCGTGGCCAACACCGAACCCTCGTAAATTTTTCCTTTATTGCCGGTGATCGTCTCGGCAAGGATTTTTCCCTGCTCCCAAAGCGGCGCCACGAGGCCGTAC
>JAGVCY010000187.1 GCA_020058965.1 Candidatus Omnitrophota bacterium
AAGATCAATTTTACTGCCCTGTGGTGTAATGGTAACACACCGCCCTTTGGAGGCGTGATTCATGGTTCGAATCCATGCGGGGCAACCACTCTATCCTCTCTGTCAACCCCTTCAGAGAGGGAAAAAGCCCCGATCCACACGCAGGATCGGGGCTTTTTTATCTCCTGGAAAACACGCGAGTTACGCGATCTTTTTCTTCGAAAGGAATCGAAGCGAACCGTTCTTGATCCGCGCCCACTAAATCGCTCCTGATCATGCCGCTTTTATCCTCCAATAAGCCCATTCCTCTCGAAAGTGGCTCCTATTTAACGAGTCCTATTTAATGGAATATGAATAGGTATGAGCCGTTTGGCGGGATCGCGCAAATTGCCGATTTGTCATTAAATAGGAATTTGGTGGCGCAATACTTGAATGGTGGGTGCCCATGCCATCGGGTTGGACCGCCGCGTATGCACTGGAATACGACTTTATTTTGGACGGCACTCAAACGAGCGAACTCAGTGATGTTGTCGCCGGACTCAGCGATACGACCAACGATCAGAACGGTGGATTTGGCGTTCGAACTTCGATCCTTTTTGACCGGCGAAATGCCCGAAGAATTTTTTGACTGCGCCGTCCAACCCCTCTCCGCCCCGATCGAAACCGCCCTGCGCCTCTACCGCCTGATGACTCAAATGGCCGAACAATCAGTTTAGCGGTCTGTTAGAAGAGCGGGCCTTCGAGGAAGGGGTCGATCCAGGCGCGGAAGTGCTTGAGAGTGTCGGCGGGGACGAGGATCGGAAAATTGACGAGGCCCGCGATTCCGGGAGCCATGAAGTCGCGGGTGTTCCAGGTGACGAACACCGAGACTTTTGCCGCTTGGGCCGCGCATAAGATCGCCGCATCACCCTTGGGCAGAGCATTGAGAAACGGCTTTAAGTCAGGAGCAGGCGGCAGGTCGGCGATTTCGGGCTTCAGATTGTGCCACAGTTTTCGGCTGGGCTGGATTAGATGGGGAAACTTGGCGATCAGCACCCGATCGGATTCGATGAGCACTTCCTCCGAAACCACCATTCGAACGGTGCCGACTTCCGCCAGACGCACCAGTTCTCCGCCGGCCCCATTCGGAGAGAGCAACGCGGCGATATAGACGCTCGTGTCAAAAAAGATCCGGTACGGCGATTCAGCCATCAGGATTTTTCGTGACGGATCTTCCGCAGGTCTTTCAAAAGATCCTCCAGCGTGATTCCCGATTCTTTGGCCGCTTTTTGAAATTTGGCCGCGACCGAGTCAAAAACGAGCGCCTTTGGAACCATCAGGACCGTATCACCCACCTTCACGATCGACAAGACGGATTCTTTGTCCAGATGCAGGGCTTCCCGGATGCTGATGGGAATCGTCACCTGGCCTTTATCTCTCATGCGCGTTACCATGGTTTCCTCCTAAAATCCTACTCAGTAGGAATTTCTGACTCAAACATACCACCGAACTTGAAGAGATTCAAGCCTCCATTTTGAAAGACCCTGATACAATGGTTTTTACAAAAAAGGGGGTTCCGATGTTTGGCAAGATGGGCGATATGATGAAGCAGCTGCAGCTGATGCAGAAGTTGATGAAGGACGAAAATTTTAAGGCGTTTATTTCGCATCCCAAAATGCAGGAGCTGATCAAGGATCCGGAGTTCATGGCGCTCATGAAGAAGCAGGACATGCCGGCCCTGCAAAAGCACCCTCGGTTTGGCGCGGTCATGCGCGACCCCGAGATGCTGGCGCTTATCAAGAAGATCGACTTCAAAACGCTCATGGCCTGATCCGGTTCGCCGCCCGTTTCTCGCCCGCTGCCCGCGCATTTCTTGAACTCCGGCCGATTCATAAAACCACCAGTATTTTGGTATTATGTCGGTGGGGGTGTCCCATGAAAAAAGTCTACTTTTTGTATTGGTTGTTGGTCACGGGTCTATTGTTGTCTCCTCACGCTTCGGCCCAAGAAGAGTTGCCGACTTCGTTTACAATGGACGCTCAGGGCAGTCTCACCTGCAATGGGATTTCCGAAGACGCCTGCGCCTATTTCGATGAAATTCAAACCCCCGGAGGGGTTCTTTATCTCGTCCAAGGAAGCTATTCCCGCCACCCGGACGCGCACGATGCCCGCAAGAACAATACAGATTACGTCAATGTCTATTTCGCGTTCCTTTGCGAAAAAAATGAAAATACCCTCTCGCCTGTTTTTAATTTTTTAGAAGGCCGTGAGCGGGTGAGTGATGTGCATCTTTATGACTTGGACAGCGACGGAACTTCGGAAATAATTGTCACGGCCGCATTTGATTCCCGGGGATCGTACGCCGCCGTGTATCGGCTGCGTGAAGGGAAGCCGATCAAAATATTTGATCGGCGGGCCAATACTCCAAATACGGACTTCGAGGTTCGGGAGGGCGTGCCCGTCCTGATGATGTGGCAACGAACCGTTCGTCCGAACGGATCTCTGGGGGCTATGCGGCAGGAGAATTTTGAATGGAACGGCAAGGAATTCGTCGCTCAATCATGAGTGTCGGAAAAAAGTTTCGCGGCACGCTTCCGGACGATGCCTCGCGCGGAATTCGCGGACGTTCGATCGACGGCGGAGCCGCTTCGGAACGTTGGCCGACCAAAATTATTCATGTGGACATGGACGCTTTTTTTGCGTCGGTGGAACAGCTGGATCATCCGGAGCTGCGCGGCAAGCCCGTGATCGTCGGAGGCGACCCGAGCGGCCGAGGGGTTGTGAGCACGGCGTCGTACGAGGCACGCAAATTTGGCGTGCGGTCGGCGATGCCGGCGTTTCAGGCGATCAAACTCTGTCCTCAGGGTATATTTGTGAAGCCGAACTTTGAGCGGTATCACGAGGTGTCGGCAAGGGTGATGGCGGTTTTGCGTCAGCATACGGATCTGGTGGAGCCGGTTTCGCTGGATGAGGCCTACTTGGATGTGACGCGGCACCGGTTGAAGTGCGCGGATCCAGTGCGGATCGCGCAGATGATTAAGCAATCGATCCACGCGATGACCGGGCTTACGGCCTCGGCCGGTGTTTCTGTCAATTGCCTTCTGGCTAAGATCGCGTCGGATCAGAATAAGCCGGACGGGCTGACGGTGGTCGGGCCGGACGAAATACAAGATTTTTTACAAAATCTTCCGGTTCGGAAAATGCCCGGCATCGGGCCCGTGACCGAAAAACGCCTGACCGCCATGAACATCAAGACCTGCGGTGATCTGGCCGCCACCGGCCGCGAAAAACTTTTTAAGGCGTTTGGAAAATCCGGTGTTGATCTCTGGGAACACGCCAACGGACGCGACGACCGCGGCGTGGAAACCGAAGGAATGCCCCGGCAGCATTCGAGCGAAGAAACCTTCCGCCGCGATGTCACGGATGTCGAAACGCTTAAGAACAAGCTCAAGGAATTTTCGGGTGACTTGTTGGAAGGTCTTAAAGATGAGGGCCTGACCGGCCGCACGGTGGTGCTCAAAATCAAGTATCATGACTTCCAGCAGATCACCCGTTCCCAGACGCTGACCAGCGCGGTGAAAAATTCCGACGAGTTGTATCGCGTGGCGTGCAGACTTTTGGCGGAAAAAACCGATGCCGGAAAAAAACCGGTCCGGCTGTTGGGGCTTGGCGTGTCCGGTCTTGAAGAGCGCGGAACGATTCAAAAAGATTTGTTCGAATAACCGGAGCAAGGATATGAAAAAATATTTAATTTTAGCAATGACAGCAGGCGGTTATTTTGTGATGATGGCCGCGGCGGCCGCTCCGGCGATTGCCGGAGAATTTGAGACCGGAACGAATATTTCGGGAGAGAGTTCCGCGTCGGAGCGAAGGACGCTTATTAAAGACGCCCCTCAAGAACCCGCGGTGAGTCAGGACGTTCGGATCGTGGTGCCGACGGGACCCAATGGATTGCCGCAGCGGCCGGTGCGGGGGCTCTCGAAGACGGAGAAGGAGGAGATGAATGATTTGGAGTTCCGCTACCAGATGGGGCAGATCGGAGAAGCCGAGTACATCCAGCGACGGAAC
The DNA here is from genome assembly GCA_020058965.1 of Candidatus Omnitrophota bacterium. Taxonomy (GTDB): domain Bacteria; phylum Omnitrophota; class Gorgyraeia; order 2-02-FULL-51-18; family JAGOUK01; genus JAGOUK01. Next base: position 4,027 of record JAGVCY010000187.1, read on the forward strand.
GACATGATGCAGCGAATCGGATTGGAACCAGAGTTTTAACATACGAGCGTTGGCCGGTAAAACCTACAGGAGATATTTGTGAAAAATAAAAATCAATTTTGGCTGGGACTTGCGGTTGCGGCATCCATGATCGGAGGCGCATCTTCGGCCCTTGCCGTTGAGGGTAAGATCGGAGAAATGACGGGAGACGCTTATATCGTGAACCGGGACGGAATTCATCGGGCCAAGACGGGCATGGCTTGCGGGGACGGGGATATGGTGATGACCCGCGAGGGCAGCCAGTTGGATCTGCTGCTGAACGGCCGGGCGGGTTGCCGGCTTTTGCCCAGCACATCGGTTGCGATGGCGAGCGCTCAGGGTGAGGATGTCAAGCTGCTCATCGCCGACGGCAATATTGTGCTCAATGTAAAGCCGATCGCGGCGGGCAGTCAATTTACGGTGGATACGCCCACAGCGGTCGCGGCGGTGCGCGGAACGCAGTTTTGGGGCCG
>JAGVCY010000145.1 GCA_020058965.1 Candidatus Omnitrophota bacterium
CATCACCGGAGGAAACGAGTTCTCCGACGCGATCTCCGTCATCTCGTCATCCAACGTCACGTTCGACAACATCTGGGTTGAGGGACCGGACGGCGACGGGTTCAATCTGACACAAGCCGGGACGAACGTCCGGGTGCTGGACTCCACCGTTCGCGCTGCCGGCAGGCAGTGTTACACGATCGAATACTCGACGGGGACGACGATCTCGAACTGCAACGGCTTCGAGGGCGGATTTAGCTAATGGTTTAGCGTCATTGTGGAACTGGCCCACAACGCTGTTCAAATGTCTGCTGATTGTAAAACGCGGAAAAGTCAGCTGGGTGATCAGACTACGAGCCCGCTGTATTTGATCGTCTGCGGCAGCAAGTTGCTGGTCTGCTTCGCCCCCCGACGCCGCTCGAGCAAGATTCTCCAAAATATATCGCAGCTCATCGGCTTGGTACTTTATTTTATCCGAGATAATAAGATCTCTGACGATCAGCGCGTCGGCAACAAAAAACCCGCCTAACGCAAGCAATACATTGCCCGTCAACCCCATGATCAAGGTCGGCGTGCCCACCATGACCGCTACCGCAATCACGGGCGACAGTAGCGCATCTATGACGGAATAGAACATTTTTTGAGTGTCAAAATCGTCGATAGTGTCAAAATCGTCGATTTTGTCTCTTAGATTATCAGCCGCCGTGGTCAACGCCTGGCGAATCTTCGTCAAGTCCGCCATCCGCGCGGCGGAAGATGGCAATCCTTCGCTTGGATTAACAGTGGCGGTGTCGTTCGTCCGGCGACTGGCGCTAAGTCGGGCGGCCGTGGCGGCAACATCAGCCAATCGAACTCCAAATACTTTTCCGCCGCGCCGGTCGAAGCGGGCGGCAGATTGGAGCGCTCCTTCTTGATGTATTGTCGTGACAGTTTTTGCGTCTTCGGGAGTTTGATTTTTAGCCAGTCGGGTTTCTTTGCGTTTCCAGGCCAGAGGTTGAAGCAGGATCTTTTCGTAACGGTCATGGTCGGTTTCTTGGGTCACGAAGGGGGTTAGGACGACATAGGAGTAGCCTTCCCTCTTGAGAAGTTCTTTGAGGTGGTCGGTGTGGTAGCCGCCGGCCACCAAATAAGCGAAGTCGGTTTTTTCTTCCTGCATGATGCGGGCGGTGTTTTCCATGAAGGCGGTGTCGCGTTGGCCGACTAGGCGGTAGAATTTTTCTAACGACGCGGAGGCCTGCTCGAAGAAGGGCTTGTAGACAACCAGGTCTTCGAAGCGGTCGAGCTTCATCAGTTCGCCGTTCATGAAGGCCTCCCAGGCCTTGGTGTCGAAGTCGGGTTGGTTGAGCTTCAGCGTCTCGAAGTCGCGCGAGGACATCTGGATCCGGTAGGCGCGGTCGATGAGTTCCAGGAATCGCTCGATCGCCCGGAGTTTGCGCGCTTCTTCCTGGGGAAGCAGGTTCTTGTAGACTTCGTCTTCCAGGAATTCGAGTTCGACGAAGAGCCGGTCCATGTCGAGCTTTTGGAATTCGTCCAGGTAATCGGAGTAGGCCTTGAGATCCGGGAACCCGGCGACAACCACTCCGTTGGCTTCCGCCAGGCGAAAAAGTCCTTTGAGGAGAAGCCCTTGCGAAACCCTCTCGGTGCGCGTCTTGGCGGCGGCTTGGAGGAATTCGTTGACCTGACTCTTGAGACCCTTGATTGAGAGCTCCGATAAGAGACGCTCCTGATCCCGGGAAGCGGCTTCGAAGCTTAGGAGCTTTTCCTTGGCTTGGAGCTCGGAGAGCTTAGAGGTCTCGGTATATTCGGCTAGATCGACTTTGGCTTGGGACACGAGGCTGAGGAGCTCGCTCACTTTGACTTTGAAGGTGTCTTCGTCGCTTTGGGCTTTGAGCCTGGCTTCATAGTCGCGGATGATCTTCGGGTATAGTTTATTTTTTAGTGAGTCCAGAGAAATGTGGATTCTGTGGAGATAAAGCAGAATTTCACTTCTTTGGTCGACTAGGTTGGCGTACGCCTGAAGCGCCGCGTCGTAAAGCCGTTGATACTCTAGCCCGCGAAGACGGATCGGAAGTTCTGATGTTAAGTTCAAGTACTCTTCGCCTGAGATCAGCCCTTCTTGGAGAAACCGACGGGCGGCCACGCTCCAGTTTTTGGGGTCTGCGATTTTTTTTACTTCATCAAGCGTCACATCTCTTGAAGATCCCTCGACGAGAACGAGGTACTTTTGGTAGTTCTTCATAAAAAATTCGAGCGTCTTGGCCAGCGACATCTGCCCGGAGTAGTTGGCGTGGGCATCCTGAATATGGATGATGAGCTTACCGTTGGTTCCGGCATGGACTTCCTTCAGCATCGTGTGGCTAAAGGGTATCGAGAGCTTTGATGGATCCTGAATGACTTCGCCGGCGGCAAATGGCTTGGGAACTTGTATAAAGGGAGCGGAAGTCTGGGATACCGGATCAGGGTTAGCCCAAACAAGCTCTTGTAAAGAAAAAGCCGTCAAAACAAAGAGCGAAAGAACTCTTATTGAAAGATTGTAATGCTGCTTCAAAAAACATCCCTCGCTTTTATATTCCACCCGAAGGTAAGTATGCTTCAATGCCTTAGATTTTTCAATGGGGGTAAATTGTTTTATTTTCCGCGTTATTTGAGCTGTCCGCTTGAGGATGAGCCCGGGTATCGTGCTCACCCTCGCGAATTCTCGCCGCCATTTCCGCACGCGAAGCGTGCATGCTGCCGGCGCGCAGTGGGTCCACCATCCTCGAAAAGCGTGAGGATAACCGCGACAGGAAGCCGCTGCTTTGCCTGCCGAGTGCTTCGTGCAATGCTCAAGGCACAAATATCGAATTACAAATTTATTGACCGAATAAATTGAAGTTGTACCCTATCGTCACCTGCTACTTCTGAACCCTTCGGGGGCTGTGTCCAGCCAAAGGTAAATTAGCCCCAAGTAATTCGGCCCCCACCGGATGAAAAACCAAGTCAATTAACTGGTCAATTCATCCGGAGGTCTATCATGCCCAAGAAAGCCATCGTTTCAGCCAAGTCCATTCTCACCCACGAAATTGTCGAACGAAAGATATTTTTTCTCCGCGGCAAAAAAGTCATGTTGGATCGGGATCTCGCCTCACTCTACGGGATCATGACCCGAAACCTGAATAAGGCCGTCAGCCGGAATTTGGACCGGTTCCCTGAACATTTCATGTTCTCCCTCAATAAGCAGGAGCAGGAAAACTTGATGTTCCATTTTGGAACATCAAGTTGGGGCGGCACTCGTAAGATGCCCAGAGCCTTCACCGAGCACGGCATCCTCATGCTGTCGTCGGTTTTGAACAGCAAAAGGGCAGTCCAGGTCAACATCGAGATCATGAACACATTTATCAAATACCGTGAGTTCATGCTGACCCACCAGGATTTAAGGCTCAAGCTCGAGGAATTAGAGAAGAAATATGATTCTCAATTCAAAGTCGTTTTCGAGACTCTAAAGGAGCTGTTGGAGCCCATAGTGAAACCAAACAAGCAACCCTTCGGTTTTCACTCTTAAACCCGCCGGTCAAAAGGTACCGAGAGGAGCCGTTTCTTGTCGACTCGATCTCGTAGAAGGACCGGGCGTAGGGCTTATCGACTTCGAGCGGCATCCGGTAGTGCGTCCAGGAAAGGTTGGGGTTTAAGAGGCCTGATCTCAGTGGGCTTGCGCTCACTTCCGGATTGGCCGATTTCCGAGGCAGTGCTTCGGAAATCAACCGGCCCGCAATTTCCGAGTCGCCACCTCGGATAAGTTGTGGAATATTCATCTAGCATCAAGGAGCGCCTGCCAGCGGCCCGACAAACGCTCGATCGACTTGCCCCTGATCCAGGTAGGCCCGTTCGCTTTAGCCGTGCCCGCGTAAGCCCAGCGAGCCACTCCGGTCGTGCAGTTATCGTCGTGCGCGATTTTATGGCTGTTAAAATATTTATTCAATGTCTTGCTATGGCTCAGATTTCGCCGAACCCATCGCTCCAAATGCGCCTCCGCCGCCAACAGATCGGTCTTGGCGCTGTTGCACGCGGCATCCGCAAGAACCAAGTTATGCCCCAAATCCGCGGGATATCGGGACCATGGTATAAAGTGATCCACATGCCCCTTAGAGCTTGCGGAAATGGCTTTACCACAATAAAAACACTTACCCTTCTGCAATTCCATGAAAAACGGCTGAACTTCGCTCATCGCAGACCGCTCCGAGCCAAACAAAAACTCCTGCAGATCGACCACCTCGCCCAAAACATGCGTGTTCAACCGGCGAATGTGCAAAATCCAAGCCCCTTCGATCATGTTCCGGATCATGGAGTAATATTTGCGAAGGCAGTACGCGACACCCGGCCGGAGGACGATCTCTTTGCTACTGTTCGTTTGAGGATATAAAAAATCATCCACCACTCCGCCCACCCGCTGAATCTTCCAGAGCGGCATCGTATGCACGACTGTGGTGATCTTGGACTTACACCGTTGCCATGACCCATCTTTCTTTAGCTGCTCAATCGATCCGGTGTGATGCTGCGACGCATTTTCGAGCAACTGGATGATCGCCGCCTGGCGGCCGGCATTCTGGCGCAACACGTCGCTGGCAATGCCAAAGGGTTTGACCTGCCGCCAATAGATGCGGGCCATCTCCTCAGCGATCTCAGTCACCTTCAGCGTCAGCTGATCGCCACTATCAGACCCATGTTTGATGGCAAGATCGGCAATAGCCATCAATAAAGCGTATTTGTAAGTGGCTACGAACAGCCCCTCGGAAAGGAGTCGCTGGGTGCGAAATAAAAAATCAATTTCATATTCCGCCACTGGAGTTGTTGCCATTTATTCCCGCCAATACTTGGCTTTATCTGGAAGTACCCAGCGGACGCCGCCCCTCGGATCTGGACGATCTCCCGCATATCTTGGAATCACATGAATATGCGCGTGCCCGACAGTCTGACCGGCGGCCTTCCCATCATTAAATCCGATATTAAAGCCGGCAGGAGCGTATTTCTTGATAGCGATCGTTCTGGCTCGCATGACAGCCATCCAGATCGTGGCCTGATGCTTCGAGGATAGTTCATAGATATTTGCCACGTGTTTCCTGGGAATAACGAGCATATGGCCCTCGGACACCGGGAATTGGTCCAGCATGACGATCGCATCTTTAGAGGCGAATACTAATCTAGATTGCTTAATAAGAGAAAATGGACATTTAACTTTGTGGCAAGCTAATTGAATCATTTGGCCGCTTGGTGAAAAAGCATATCTCTATGAAACTCCAAATACACTTGCTGCTCTTTGGAAAAAGTTCCCACGTTAGAAGCATCAGACTCCGTCGGGATCCCCATCTGCCGCAACGCTTGCTTGCTGACCACTGGCGAGACCAGCATGGCTCCATTGCCTCTAAATGATATCAGCCCTTCATCAAAAAGATGATCCGCGTCCGGAGTTAAAAGCAGGCCGTTGCTGCCGTCCAGTCGCTCTTTGTTATCAGCCATCCGCCAGGGCTTGATATGGCTGGCGATCAAATGCTCCGGCTGCGTCACAAGCGTCACCCGACACCGTGACTCGATCTCAGCAACACGGTTTCTAAACTCCCCCTGTCCCCGCCGTGCCCGAATGATCTGTTTTTTCTCAGTCTCAGGCACTTCCGCGTTCAGCTCGATTTCTTCAAGAGCTTTGGCATCCCATTGACTCATAAGTTCTTCGCTGGCCGCGCTCCGCAAGGGTTCTATACTGGACTCACACACCCATTCGCCTTCCTGGAGCGACGCCTTTCCTTCCGGGCCGATGATGTCGATTATGACCAACGCCATCGCCGCGCCGATTTCTGCCAAATACATCTGATTGCCGGTGCCGTCTGCGCGAATTGGTGAATAGGTCTTGGGAAGGAGGGGTTCTAGCAGATTCATATGTTTGCGGGGTTCAAAGCGCTTGATGAGCTGGTGAAATTTAACTTCAACTTTCCAGCCGATGTCCTGCCAATTCAAACCGGCCAATCCAAACTCTAAGGGTTTAGGTGACGTGTAGGCGCGCGCAACCGCTATACCGACCGCCATGATCTTGCGGTCGTAGAATGAAAAAATCAGGTCACCGCGCGAGATTTCACGCATAGTTTCATAAAAATGGTTCTTATCTCCATTTTTTTGAACCTTGGGCGACCAGAGATATCCACCAGGCACTTCCTGCCGATAAGTCTGATTCTGACTCACCCACCAAAAACGCATAGCACGGTTACCTCCGAGAGCATCATAGCATGAGCCGCCTCGAGTGGGATATGCACAGCTCGAACTTCGGTCGTCCACCGATCCGTTCATCTAAATAAAATCCAAATAAATAATTTCTTGACCGAATAAATTGAAGTTGTACCCTATCGTCACCTGCTACTTCTGAACCCTTCGGGGGCTGTGTCCAGCCAAAGGTAA
>JAGVCY010000029.1 GCA_020058965.1 Candidatus Omnitrophota bacterium
ATGTTCTGGCGCGGCGCACCATCGCTTTCATTAAAGGTTTCAGTCGCGGTTTTTGTTCATTAGAAAAATAATCAAAAAGAACTTCGAGGGTCTTCGAGATTTTCATCAACATTTCGTGACGCTGACGACCCTGCTCGATGTCCTGCACAAGCGGCAACTGAGACACATCGCCCTGCATAAGTCCTTGCAACGCGGCAATAGCTGTTTCCGGTTTTCCGTCCCACAGGGTGTAGTCGAGTGTTTTGCGTTTCTCGACGATTGCGGTTGGGTTTTTCGCGTACAGACCGGACACGGATTGGTTGATGTAGCGACCGATGATCGGGACGGTATAATTGCCAGCGTTCACCCACTCATCGGAGCCGCCTTGTTTGGCAATTTTCATGTCCTCGCGCATCCGCTTGAAATCTTTCTCAAAGAACTTCTTTGATGCGAGAATTTTTTTCTGCCATTTTGATACAGATAATTTTTCACCAGGATCAACATCAGGTGTTTCGCGCTGAACACCCGATGCGCTGCCTTGTGTCACGCCGGTATCCATCATGTCGGTGAGATCGAGCGTGTTCATCTACCAGCCTTTTGACGAAGTCTTTTGTTTTGCTTTTTGCTGCTCACTCGCATAAATCACCCAAGCTGCCGTTCCTGTTTTTGGAATATTCGACTTAGGTGGCCTGTAGCTTGAGGCCGCAATTTCTTTGGTCAATCCTAACCCGATCCATGCCAGCCAGTCAACGAAGTCGTCGTTCGCGCCTGCCGGAAAACGCAGAAGCTGGTTCTTGGCGTCCTGAAACCACGGCGCGAAGCTGGGAAAGAATACTTTCTGCATCGACATCCTGCCTTGAATCGACCGCGCACGGGTCATCTTGTCCTTGGATGGCACGACAGGGTCGATCAACGTGTAAATGCGCTCCTCGACCATGCGCTTCCGCAGGAAGGGTCCGAAGGATTTCGAGATCAGCTCGCTTTCCAGCCACCAGCAATGCGGTTTATGTTGCCGAAACTTCGCCAGCAATTCCTCGACCGTGCGGTCGGTCTGCATCTGCTCCCAGACGAGGTCGGGTAAAATCCAGATGTTGTCTTCCTCGTCGATCCCCACGCAACCCATGACCGTTTTGTCGCGTTTTTCTTTCTCGCTGACCGCGTGGTCGGATGCACCGTACTTTCTGATGTTAAAGGGGATGTCAGACGGTTTATGATATTCCACAATCATGTTGTCGGTGAAATAAATACCGTCTTCCGGTGTCGGCGATCCCATAACCAGCGCGGAGAATGATTGCGGGTCGCCGCGCTTCCACTGTGCATAAAACTCAAGGCTCTTTTCCTTTGGCCAGAGGGCTGTGACAGGTTTATCCCCGAACTGCTCAAGAACAGCAGGGTCGGTGGGAACCGACAATGTCAGACCCAGTGCAGCCGCCAAACGAGGTTCCCTGATGACGCCCGGTATGTTCATGAACTCCCAATCGTCCGCGATGCCCTTAAAACGCTTGTTGCGCTCAGGGTGAGTGGGATCGCACAGACGACCAATCAGATCGTCTTCGGTCCATCTGGTGTGGACTATACATATTCTTGTTCTATTCGATGCGCGGGAATAAGCGACCTTGTAAAACCACGACCACATTTTTTCCAACTGGCCTTCGGTGAATTCATCATCGTCACCTTTGAACGGGTCGTCGATGATGATGTAGTCAGCCGTCCGACCCGTAATCGTCCCACCCACACCGATGAAGAAAATCTTGCCACCGGCCTTGTTCTGCATGAACGATTTCGACTTCGCGTCAGCCTGGAATTCCACTTCAGGGAAAACCTGACGGAATGTCGGCCTGTCGCGCACAAGCTGACGAAACTCGTGGCCAAGTTCATCTGCGCGGGTCTGGTTGTAGGTGACGACGAGAATGTTTTTGCGCGGGTTCTTACCCCATATCCACGAAAGACCAAGTTGAGAGAGGTGAATCGTCTTACCCATCTGAGGTGGCACTGACACCGCCACTCGTTTCGACTTCCCGCTCTCAAATCGCTCAATAATGTCGCAAAGCATCCGCGCATGACCTGTCGGATCATATTCCGTTTTGGACACGTCGTTCGGATCAATAGTGTCGGGCATCATCAAATGACAATAATCAACCATGTTGACTTTTGCTTTTTTAATGAGCAAATTACGCGCCTCAAGAGCGATCATCTCCTGAAGCTGTGCGTCCGTTAAATGGGAAAAATCATTTTTCATTATGGTTCCCATCCACATGCTTTCGCGCCAAATTCATTATGCTCCGCCAGTTGATCGACAAGCGACTGGCTGATAATCGCAACATCGTCGTAAGTGGGCCGTACAGGTTTCCATCCGGCGCAGCTATTCCGGCTTGCTCCATTTACGCAACCGCTCACGGCGAGCATCATCAGACATCCGGCGAAGAATATCCTCAGCATTCGCCCGCTTTTCCCATGCCTTGGCATCATCTTCATTTTTGGCACTCTCTTTTGTCGCCGCCCAGAGCGTGAGCGCCGCAACGATTTTAAATAAAAATTCCGCGATCGCTTTCCACATCTTTTGTATCCCCTCCCCGGCGCTTCCACTACCGCTAGCATCCACGCCGGGGAAGAGAACCTGTTACTTCGCTTTTACATCAGCGTCGGAAAAGAACATCCAGATTGCCCCTACGGTGGCTAATCCGGCCTGTGTGATAGCCTCCGCCTGATCGGGCGCGATCTTCAGCCCCGCGAGCGTCAAAAGCGTTACAATGCCCTTCCATGTCGAAGGGTAACGAAATAAATCTAAAAATTTGACAAGCATGTTAGCGTCTCCTTTGGTTAAGATATTAATTTGTCATCGGGATATTTTTCCCTGTACAGTTCAAAATGCGGCCCGTCCCTGAATCCGGCCCAGTCGCCGCCCCAGACGATGTCCACGCCAAGTTCTTTCGCCGCCTGCTTCATGGCGACGGCGATCTTTTCATACAGCGGCCAGTCGGCGCGGTATTTGCCGCCAACAATCGCGCCGACATCAACGGCGTGGCCGGTCAAATGACGGCTTTTGAGTGTCTTCGTCGCCCCGGCGATCATGAGTTTTTTCTGCTCGGCGAAGCTGCGAAGCCCCTGCACGATCATGAAATCGACTGGCGTGATTTCAAGAGCGCGGGCGACGACGCGCTGTAAATCGGGATGCACGCCGCGCAGATTATTTTTCGAACGCAGGGAAAATATGAATTTCCTCATCTCAAATACTGCCCCGTCTTGATAAGGCCGCCCACTTCGCCGCAATGACCGCATTCAAGGTCTTTCATCGGCGTGTCCTCCATCCAGCAGCAGATAGCCCGCCCCTTGCAGTACATGCACGCAAGCTCCGCCGTGATATGCGGGCGATGATCGTCAATCTCGATGATCTCCGCCATCACTGCCCCGCAATAAGGTCCCTAATTCCGTCAAGCCATGCCGTAACCGAGAATCCTCCTCCCAGCCCCGTAACGCTCATTCCGGCAATCCACCACTTGGCCTGCTTTTTCTTCTCTCCATAATCGTTCGCGGCCTCCAGTGCGGGTGCGGCTTCATCTATCCGTTCGTGTGCTTTTTTAACCGAGCCATTTAATTGCGTTAATTTATCGTTTATCTGGTTGATCCCGGAGATTATCATAATATGAGCATCCCCGTGGGATTTCAGAGTTGCCTGGATTTGGCCGATAGCAAGTGCGGTTTCGTCAAGATCGGACATGATTACTCCTTTAAAGCTTCAACTTTAAATCTTCAACCAAATCGCCGGATTTGCAATATCTTGCCAATCGGTTGAAGCAATCGCCGGGAACGTGGCGGGTAATGCCCCGTATGTCCGCGTAATGCGGATCGTGCCACCGCCCCCTGTCGCTGATACTTGCCCCTGATTTTTCGGGACAGATGCAGAAGCCGTCGTTGTGACCGTACATGCCTCGTCAACAATCAGCGTCGTCCAGTATTGGCCCGCAGGCAGGTACTGGTTAATAGTGGCCGTCACTTCCGCGATAGCATCAATGGCAAACTCGCCAGTATCAATCACCAGTTCATGTGGTTTTCCGGCTCTGCTCTTGTAAATCCCCATCCGGCCTTTCTTACTCGCTGTAACTGCTGCCGTGGTGATATTCAGCACCATTGAAGTCCATTTTTTCGACTCCCAAAGGCGATGCGGGAAGGCGTACAAGCGCCCTGCCGTCAATGCGCCCGTGCCTGCCGCGCCCACCATAAGGTCGTGGCCGTAATATCTGCCCGTGACATA
>JAGVCY010000236.1 GCA_020058965.1 Candidatus Omnitrophota bacterium
CTCATCACCCCGATCGCCATGGAAAAGGAACTCCGCTTCGCCATCCGCGAAGGCGGACGGACCGTCGGAGCGGGCGTTATCACGGAGATTTTGAAGTAATGTCACAAAAAGCCAACGCCAGTCAGCGGATCCGTATTCGTTTGCGCGCATTTGACCATCGCCTTTTGGATCAGTCCGCGAAAGAAATCGTCGAAACAGCCAAGCGGACCGGCGCCCTTTTGATCGGTCCGATTCCGCTTCCGACCAAGCGCGAAATCTTTACCGTTAATCGCGCATCGTTCATCGACAAAAGGTCGCGCGAACAGTTTCAGCTTAAGACACACCAACGCCTGATGGACATCGTGAATCCGACGGGCAAAACCATCGACGCCCTCAAAAAGCTGGATTTGCCGGCCGGTGTGGATGTGGAGATCAAGTAATGATAGGGCTTATTGGTAAAAAAATTGGAATGACACAGGTCTTGAATCCTCTCGGAGATTTTTGGCCTGTGAGCGTGGTTCAAGCAGGTCCTGCGCGCGTCACAAAAGTGATGACCAAGGAAAAAGAAGGGTACACTGGAATCCAAATCGGATTTGGTGATGTTAAAGAAAAGCATTTGAACAAGGCTCAGTCCGAGTCCTTCAAGAAGACGAATGTTAAGCCAGCGCGTCATTTGAAGGAATTTCGTTTAACCGCTGAAGAAGCAAGCGGCTATCAAGTGGGTCAAGAAATTGGCCCCGATGTTTTTCAAGAAGGGGATTTTGTGGATGTGCATGGCCGGACGATTGGTAAGGGTTTTGCCGGCGTGATCAAACGCCATCATACCTCCCGTGGTCCCGAGACCCATGGTTCTATGCATCACCGGCGTATCGGCTCCATCGGAGCCAGCTCGTTTCCCTCACGCACCTGGCCGGGTCATCGCATGCCGGGTCATTTGGGAGACGCCAACAAAACCGTTCAGAATCTTTTGGTGGTCGGTGTGAATAAAGAAGATAATTTATTGTTGATTCGCGGCTCGTTTCCAGGTTCCGACAATGCGCTGGTCACGATCACCAAGTCGTTCAAGCGCGCCAAGATCGATATCACTCAATACCTTAACCGGACTGCTCCGGGCGCTCCTTCCAAGAAGGAAGCGGCGGCCAAAAAGCCTGTCAAAAAGAAGTAAGACGAGAGATTTATGACTGCCAAAGCCAAAGTTAAAGCGCCGGAAGCCAAGCTCGAGATTCATGTGCTCGGAACCAACGGCAAAATTGTTTCGAGCGAAGCGCTCGATGCGCGTATTGCGGCGTCCGATTCACATGCGCATATTCTTTATCAAGTCGAGCGGTACTACCAAGCCAATTTGCGGCAGGGAACGCGCTCAACTAAGGATCGTTCCCAGGTTTCCGGAACTGGAAAAAAACCTTGGAAACAAAAGGGAACCGGCCGAGCGCGCCATGGCTCGATGCGCTCCCCGATCTGGATCAAGGGTGGAGTGTCGGGAGGTCCGATGCCCAAGGAATTTAGTTACACGCTCCCCAAAAAAATTCTACGTGAAGCGCTTATCTTGGTTTTAAAAAAGAAGTCCAAAGACGGCCTTTTGTTTTTGGTCGATCAGTTTCAGTTTAAGGCCGGCAAGACCAAGGAATGTTCCAAGGCGGTTCGTCAGTACGGATGGCGCAAGCCGCTTGTGATCACCGAGGTCAAGGACGATATGACCCTTCGCTCAGGGCGCAATATTTCAGAGCTCACCCTCTCGAATGCTCAGGGCGTTTCAGCGCATGAACTGCTTTTTAGTCGCGAATGCGTGATGACGCGTCCGGCTTACACACATTTACTCAAGCGCCTCCATCCTTCGGAAGGATCCAAGTCATGAAGACCGTCTATGATGTGGTAAAGAAACTTTTGAGAACTGAAAAAGGTCTGACCATGACCGAAACTCAGAACAAGTACTTGTTCGAAGTGGATCATGGATCCAATAAGCAAGAAATCAAGCAGGCCATCGAAAAGATTTATTCCGTTAAAGTTCGCAAGGTCAATACTTTGATTCAGCCACGGAAGCCCAAGGTTCTGCGACGCGAAGCCGGTTTTCTTCCTGAGAGGAAGAAAGCCATCGTCCAGCTGGCCGAAGGTCATAAGATCGATCTGACGGTTTAATAAAGGAACTCGCTATGCCGATTAGAACATTCAAACCCACGACTCCGACTCTTCGCTGGAAGGCGATTTCAGATTTTTCCGAACTCATGCCTAAAGGTAAGAAGCCCGAGGGCTCTTTGATGGAGAGCAAGCATCGTTTGGGCGGCCGCAACAACACGGGTCGCGTCACCGCGCGTCGCCGCGGTCCGGGCCACAAGCGCTATTACCGCATTGTTGATTTTAGACGCGATCGCCTCGATGTCCCCGCCACCGTTATGTCCATCGAATATGACCCGAACCGTTCCGCTCGCATCGCGCTTGTCCAGTACCCCGATAAAGAGATTCGGTATATCCTCGCGCCGAACGGAATCAAGATCGGCGACAAGGTTCAGTCCGGATCCGGCATCGAGCCTCAGCTCGGAAATTGTATGCCCATCCGCGAAATTCCGGCCGGTACTTTCATTCACAATATTGAGTTGTTCGAAGGTCGCGGCGGACAGATGGCCCGCTCGGCTGGAGCGTATGCGATCGTGATGACGAAAGAAGCCGATAGCACCATGGCGCAACTGAAGCTCCCGTCCGGAGAAGTGCGTTTGGTTCATCAAAATTGTGTCGCGACCATCGGCCAGGTCGGAAATATTGATCATGAGAACGAGTCCTGGGGTAAGGCCGGACGCAGCCGCTGGCTGGGTTGGCGTCCTGCGTCCCGAGCCGTGGCGAAGAACCCTGTCGATCACCCCATGGGTGGCGGTGAAGGTAAGTCATCCGGCGGACGGCAGGCATGTAACCGTTGGGGTCAATTGGCCAAGGGTCTACACACTCGTAAGAAATCTAAACGCAGTAATCGGTACATCATTCAGCGGAGACCTAAGTAATGGGACGCTCTCTTAAAAAAGGCCCTTTTGTCGATACGCATTTAGCCGAGAAGATCGCGAAGTCGCGTGAAAAGCGCGACCATAAGCCTATCAAGACCTGGTCGCGCCGCTCCACAGTGACGCCGGATTTTGTTGGAATGAGCTTCATGGTTCATAATGGAAACAAATTTATCACCGTCTACATCAACGAGCAGATGGTGGGTCATAAGCTCGGTGAATTCGCTCCGACGCGCACCTTCCGCGCACATGGCGGCATGACCAAACAAACGACCTCGCTCACGTAACCAAGGACAGCAGATGATTTCACGAGCACAAGCGAGTTTTGTTCGGATGGCACCTCGGAAAATGCGGTATGTATTGGATTTGCTGCGCGGAAAATCCGTGCCGCAGGCGCTTTCGATTTTAACCCGTACGCACAAAAAAGCGTCGGAGATCACCCGCAAGCTAATCCTAACCGCCGCCGACGCGGCTGAGAAACAGCATCAAGTTGCGGCCGAAGATTTAAAAATCACCCGCCTGTACGCTGATCAGGCCGGAATCATGAAACGTTTTAGGGCCATGAGTCTTGGTCGAGCCGGAGAAATCCGGAAGCGCCTGAGTCATGTGGTCGTGGAGCTTGATCGCATTTCTCCTGCGCCCAAAGCGCCGGCAGCTGCGAAGCAAGAAAAAAAGTCGGTTAAAGCCGAGACACCAAAAAATGCGGCACCCAAAGCGCGTAAGTTAGCAGGAGCTTCGAAATAACATGGGGCAAAAAGTATCCCCGGTATCATTCCGCCTCGGTTACACCAAGTGTTGGGATTCTCAGTGGTTCGCCGGCAAAAAAGAATTCGCCAAGAACCTTCTTGAGGATCTTAAAGTCCGGGAATTCATCTTAAAAGAATTCAAATCGGCCTCCGTCTCACGCGTTAAGATTGAGCGGTCATCGGATAAAGTACGCGTTAATATTTACACCGCTCGTCCGGGCGTGATCATCGGACGCCGCGGAGCGGACATCGACCGCCTGCGCGACACGATCATGAAAATGATCGGTAAAGAAATTCAGGTCAACATTCGGGAAATTAAGAATCCGAATTTGGATGCTCAGCTGGTGTCGGAGAATATTGCGCTCCAGTTGGAAAAGCGTATTTCATTCCGACGCGCGATGAAGAAGGCGATTCAGCAGACGCGGGAAGCCGGCGCAAAAGGTATTAAGCTTTATACCAAAGGTCGCTTGGGCGGATCCGAAATCGCGCGGCAAGAAGGGTATCATGTGGGTTCTGTCCCGCTCCACACGCTTCGAGCCAATATCGATTATGGATTTTCTGAAGCGAAGACCACCTACGGAATCATCGGCATTAAAGTTTGGATTTACAAAGGTGATTTTGTTGAGCGGCCGAACATTTATAAATTGGATGAGTTGGAAGTAGCCGCGAATGACCAGGTTAAGCGCGCGCCCCGTCCCGAACGTGACGGCCGTCGTCATGACGGACCCGAAGCACCAGCTGCCAATCATGCTCCTGCCGTGCATCTGATTGAGCCGTTAGAGGCCACAGGAGACGAAGATGTTACTGCCTAAAAGAGTTAAATTTAGAAAAGTTCAAAAAGGGCGTAGAAGCGGTATCGCCGTTCGCGGTTCCTCGATTAATTTTGGAGACGCGGCTATTCAGGTTCTTGAAAATGGCTGGATCTCGAATAAACAGATCGAAGCAGCCCGTGTCGCCATGCAGCGGCACATCAAGTCCGGTCGTGTTTTTATCCGCATTTTTCCTGATAAACCCATCACCAAGAAACCCGCCGAAACCCGCATGGGTCGCGGTAAGGGAAATCCTGAGTTTTGGGTTGCGGTCGTCAAGCGAGGCCGTATTTTGTTTGAGATTCAAGGGGTTCCCAACGCATTGGCGCGCGAAGCATTTCGTTTGGCGGCCTATCGTTTGCCCTTGCGCACGCGTTTCGTGACCCGTCAAGGCGCGATCGCTTAGGAGATCATATGACATTAGCCAAAGCCAAAGATCTGCGGGAATTTTCCGCGGAAGAGTTAACTCAGCGCGCCGCCGCGTTGCGTAAAGAATTGTTTGAGTTGACCCAAAAGCGTGAAGTGGGACAGCTGGACCGACCGCACCGGATGCGGCAGATCCGTCGAGAAATTGCGCAGATAATGACCGTCAAGAACGAGAAAAAGTCATGAGCACCATCACTCCGCAAGTTGCAGTAGAACGGGAAAACGGTAAACGGACGATCGTCGGCGTGGTCACAAGCGACAAAATGAGCAAGACCATTGTCGTTCAAACCCAGTTTAAATTTAGACATCCTGTCTTTTCAAAAGTGGTTGTCAAGCGTGCCAAATTTAAGGCCCACGATGAGAAGAACGAAGCCAAAATCGGCGACACGGTGACCATTCGCGAATGCCGGCCCCTGTCCCGCGAAAAGCGCTGGAGTCTGGTCAGGGTGCACGACGATGTTAAAAAAGTAATTCCCAAACGCCGCGCACATCTCGAACAGGGAGGGGAAAAGTCATGATGCAAATGAGAACGCTGTTCGAGGTCGCCGATAACACGGGCGCCCGCACAGCATCCATGATCGGTGTCGTCGGCCGGCAGGGTACCCTTATCGGCCGCTTGGGCGATGTCGTCAGCGCGAATATAAAGGAAGCCAGCGCAACCGCGACCGTTAAACGCGGCACGGTGGTCAAGGGCGTTATCGTTCGGACCAAACAGCGCATCCATCGCGCAGATGGAACCACCCTTCGTTTTGATACCAACGCGATTGTCATCATTGATAACCAAAAAAATCCCATCGGTACCCGCGTGTTCGGACCCGTGCCGCGTGAACTGCGCGATAAGGATTTTATGAAAATTATTTCTCTCGCACCTGAGGTGATCTAACATGGCGCTTGTGATCCGCAAAAATGACAGCGTGGTTGTAATGACCGGCAAAGAAAAGGGTAAGCGCGGTAAGGTGCTTCGTTTGTCCAAGGACGGATCTCGCGGATTTGTCGAAGGTGTAAATTTGATCAAGC
>JAGVCY010000273.1 GCA_020058965.1 Candidatus Omnitrophota bacterium
CGGCAATACCATTGGAACCAACCCCGCGGGTCCTCGGGATAAACCCAGCCCTTTCGCCGCCACTCGGCAAGCGGCTGGCTGGCGCTGACGCCGAAGTAATTGAGTTTCGGATCGCGTTTGTCCGGGGACATCTTGGCATTTTTAAACCAATCGGCAGGAAACTCTTTTTGGCAATCCGTCATGTATTTGCCGCCAAAAACCCCGAGCGCCAGCATCTGCTTGGGAGTCAGCTCGGGCTTGAAGCGCGGATCAAAATCTTTGCCCGGCTTTCCGGCGATCTCGTACCGATAGCCCTTCTGCATCTTGTCATTTACGGTGACCACGCGCGGCTTCATCTTAATGGAATAATTCCCGGATCACCTGCTGGCGGTAGGAGAATATTTTTTTTACATCGTCACCGATAAAGCCTTTGAGAAAAATTTGCCCCAAAAGCCCCATCGGAAGCCCATATTGCACCCGGTCCCGTATCCAGGTTCCGCCGTCCGCGGATTCAAAAATATGCCGATGACACCAATAGCGGTAAGGGCCCGAGATCTGGATATCGCTAAAAGAACGCGGCCGTTCCCAGTCCGTGATGCGACTGACCCACCGCACCGGCAGTCCGTGAATCTTCAGCCGATAACGGATGTCCGTGCCTTCGCCGATCTCAGCCGTGCTCATCGAAATAACCTTAAAGTGAAGCATGGCCGGTGTCAGGCGTTCCAGATTGCGGGCATCGGAGAAAAATAAGAACACTTTTTCCAGGTCAAGCGGGACCCACTGATCAGATAGAACAATACCCTTTTCCGCATCGACCAGGAGTGAGCAGGGGTGGGGAGTTGCGGGAGCTTTCATGTGTGGAATTATAGCAGGATAGGACTATCTTCATGTGGAAGAAAAACCCCGCATCCAATGAAGGTGCGGGGTTTTGCTGGAGACGACTCTTAATCCGTGGCTTTGTTGAATTCGTTCTTAACGTCTTGTCCTACATCCTTAATATCTTCTTTTAACGAATGGTTATTGCTGCAGCCTTGAACCGTCAACATCACAACGAATATCGAAAAAAGGACTCTTTTCATTTATTTCTCCTTATGATTTTCCTAACCTAACGAATCCTCAGATTCACTCCAGGACCGTAACCCAACATTCCGAGCAGATAGATGATCGCGATAAGGACCACGATGACATGCGCGACGGTTTTGAAGGGCCGGGGAAGCGGAAGCAGTCCCACCGCGTAGATCAAAAGCCCCAAAATGATAACGACGACCAACAAACTGATTAAATCCATATTTCCTCCTAGGTTATTCAACTTCATTCATTTTAGATGAAGTGTGAATGCTAAAAAATCAGGGAATACGCCTAATTTTCTATAGGGGAAATGCCCAGTGGGGGGCGGGCAGGGTATTTGAGACGATTTTCGCGACCGTTGGTTGGTCAGGACCGTGACCATTCGAGCATGCCGCCTTTAAGATTGGCGACATTATTAAATCCGTTCTTTTT
This sequence comes from Candidatus Omnitrophota bacterium, assembly GCA_020058965.1. Classification (GTDB taxonomy): domain Bacteria; phylum Omnitrophota; class Gorgyraeia; order 2-02-FULL-51-18; family JAGOUK01; genus JAGOUK01. The sequence continues at coordinate 1,480 of JAGVCY010000273.1, forward strand.
TAGGATCACAGTCGCTTGGGCGGATCGTTTTCCGGAGTGGCAGACGGTCACCATGGGCTTGGACGTTGGGAGTTCGCTCAATTTGGATATTAGGTCTCCAAGCGGAATTGCCAGCGCTTCGCGAATGCTCGATGCGTCGGCCGCCCGTTCACCCGGTTCGCGCACATCCAGGATCGTAACATCTCCCTTATGCGCCGCGACCCAGTCCGCTGAAATCTGAAGGATCCCGTCATAGGTCTCCTCGACCGGTCCCCAGGAAGCCGCCGGAGAATAGACGCCGTTTTCAGGCATGCCCGACCGCAGGTTGGCGGGCAGGGCGATGGCGAGCTTTTTGGGATGAGGCAAGTCGAGGTTTTTCATGTAGCCCACGAAGTCGACCTCGTTCGCGGCGCCGCCGATGCGGGTGTTGAACTTTTTTTCCTCCCCGATGGTGCTGACGCAGCGGCCGTCATAATCATGTGCGGGGTAGACGAGGCAGTCCTCCGGAAGCGCAAATAATTTTTGGCGGATGGACCGATACATTTGCTTCGCGTCGCCCTGCTGAAAGTCCGTCCGTCCCGCCCCGCGGATCATCAGGCAATCTCCGGTGAACGCCATCTGCCGGTCGTCCATCACGAAGGTGAGGCATCCGTCCGTGTGACCGGGGGTCGCCCACACGAGCAGTCGGATCCCACCGAAGGGGATCACATCGCCGTCGTCGACGCCGAGGTCAACACCGGAGGCGCGGTATTTTTTGGAAAGCACAATTTGGCATCCCGCGGCCTGCTTCATGAGCCAGGCGCCGGTCACGTGATCCGCGTGACAGTGCGTGTCCAGCGCGTACCGGAGCTTGAGTCCCAACTCGCGGATCAAGGCCAGATCCCGGCGGTGCAGTTCGAACACCGGATCGATGATCACGGCGTCAAGCGTGTCGGAGTCCGCGAGCAGGTAGGTGTAGGTCGAGGAGATGTTGTCGTACAGTTGCCTGAAGATCAGGGACATATGCGCCGCTCCTATTTAAAATTGAGATGCTGAAAAGTGATCAGACATCCGACCGCGAAGATTAGGACCGCAAAACCTTTTTGAAGCGCCGCTGTGCTGAAACGGCCGGAATAGCGGGCGCCGGCGAACGCACCCGCGGCGGTCGACGCGAGAAAGACGGCCGTCAAGCCGAAGTCGACGTGCATCGTGGACAGATGCCCAATAAAGCCGGTGAACGAATTGACCGCGATGATGACGAGAGAGGTTCCGATGGCGGTTTGGAGCGAACAGCGCATAAGCAGCGCGATCGCGGGGACGATCAAAAATCCTCCGCCCACCCCGAGCAAGCCGGTCAGAAATCCGATCAGCGATCCGGCAAAGATCGAAAGCGCCAGACCGGGCCGGCAGACCGCCGGACCGGTGCCCGGCTTTTCTCCGGACTTCGCGAAGAGGATCACCGAGATCACCGTCATGAGGATCCCGAACATCAGGAGGAGCCGGTCGGAAGAAAACGCGCCGGCGATCCGCGCCCCTATAAAGGAAGCGGCCACGCCCGGAACGACGAAGAGGACGACCAGCCGCCGGTTGACGCTGCCCTTTTTAAAATACCGGATCGACGCCCCCGCGCTCGAAATGCCCACGATGACGAGCGACATGGCGATGGCTTCATTCACGGCCGTCCGCGCGACATAAACAAAAACCGGAATCATCAGCACGGATCCGCCCCCGCCCAAAAGCCCGAGCGACAGGCCTACCGCA
>JAGVCY010000028.1 GCA_020058965.1 Candidatus Omnitrophota bacterium
CGCTCATCTGGCCGACGGTTGCACCGTGATGGCACTGCACTTCATCGGTGTTGATGGCTAATTGGGGGCGGGCGTACGCACGCGCCGCATTCGAAAGCAGTAAATTCTTATTTAGCTGATCGCTCGACGCATGGACCGCTTCCTTCCGCACGGTGACCAGACTGTCATATTCAAATTGCGCGGAACCGGCCAAAACGCTCTTGTAGACCTGTCGGCTCTGCGTATGAGGGGCCCGATGGTCGACACGAATATGATGATAGGAACGGCTTCTCTCTCCGCCCAAGAGCGCCAATCCAAAAAGTTCGGCCGTCGCGTTCACCCCTTCCAACCGCACGGACACATCCATCCGGCTGATCCCGGGGCCCGTTTCGATCGTAAAAACACGGAGCAAGCTGTCTCGTTTTTGACGCACCGAAATATCAAACAAGGATAGCGCGTTCGAGCTCGTTGATCCGATCAAAATGAGGTTGAGGGCGGTCTGCTCGGCCAGCGCGATGTCCATGACCGAGTTCACGAGCCCGGCCGTTTGAGGCAAACGGTCAAGCGCCACAATCAGATCGAGTCGGGAGCCGGACTCAAGTCCCACGGATAATCGGGGCGAAGTCATCCAGCCGGCGGCCGAATGAGCCCCCGGGCCGGCCGATAACCGCATCGGCTGCAGGCAGCATATATTTTTATCCATTTGGATCGAGAGAGCTTTTTTAAATAAAAGCGTGTTCGCCAGAGCCATCGGTTCCATTAAATCCGGCTCCGCGGCAGCTAACGGCAGCCGGTCCATCCGGTCCCAAAACTCAACATGCAGCCCGGATGCGGCGATGGGAGCTTCAACACGATAGTCCTCGGTCGTCGGCTTCCGGGAGGGGGTCAGCACTGCGTCCAGCCCCATGTGCCGCCAAGCCTCATGCTTTCGATCCGGAAGCCCTTTTGCCATGAATGATTTGCGGGCTCCCGCGCGATAGGACTGAAGCCATGAAATTTCAGATGTTCCGGCAACGCGCGGCATCTCCGGATTTGCAGCCCAATCGGCAAGCCTTCGCTCAGCCATAAAATCAGCCGTCATCATCGAATCACCGCTTCGCGGCACCGGCGGCTGGCGCAGGAACGGAATTGATCTGAGCCACAGCAGCTTCGGCCAAAACCCAGTCGTATCCGCGGGCCTCAAGCTCGAGCGCAAGCTCCCGCGTGCCTGATTTTATAATCCGGCCGCCGGCCAGAACATGAACGCGGTCCGGCTCAACATAATTCAGAAGCCGTTGATAATGGGTGATCATCAGAACCGCTTTGTGCGGGCTGCGCAACCGGTTGATGCCTGCGGCCACAATTTTGAGCGCGTCGATATCCAGACCGGAATCCGTTTCGTCGAGTATGGCCACGCGGGGATCCAGCACGGCCATCTGCAGCATTTCATTTTTCTTTTTTTCGCCGCCGGACAGTCCGTGATTCACCGCCCGATGAAAATATTCCTCCGGTACCTGCACCAGCCGCGCGCGCTCCTTAAGCAAAACCTCGAATTCATAAGGATCCAGCTCATCCTGACCGGCCGCCTTCCGGCGCGCGTTCACGGCCATTCTCAAAAAGGACGAATTGTTCACGCCCGGTATTTCGACCGGATATTGGTAAGCCAAAAACACACCGGCGATCGACCGCGCTTCCGGCTCCATCGCTAACAGGTCTTTTCCGTCAAAAATGACCTTACCGCTTTCGACGATGTACCGGGGGTCTCCCGCGATCACCTTGGACAGCGTGCTCTTGCCCGACCCGTTCGGCCCCATGATCGTATGAACTTCGCCCGCATTGATCTCGAGCGACAGGCCGTTCAGTATTTTTTTATTATCAATTCGCACGACCAAATTCTGAATGCTCAACAGCGACATAAATGAATACCCCTTCTTCCGTTAGCCGACACTGCCTTCAAGCTTTAAGCCCAGAAGCTGCGTCGCTTCGACCGCGAACTCCCCCGGCAGCTCCCTAAAAACATCTTTGCAAAAACCATTCAAAATCGCACCCATCGCCTGATCCGACGGGATCCCCCTTTGCCTGAAATAAAGCAGTTGGTCCTCGCTGATCTTGGATGTTGATGCCTCATGCTCCAGCTGGGAGTCGCTGTTCCGGACATCCGTGTACGGAAATGTGTTCGCGTGCGAATCACCCCCGATGAGCAGCGAATCACATTGCGTAAAATTACGCGCGCCGGCTGCGTTCGCGCCGATCTGCACCAAGCCGCGGTAGTTGTTAACGGATTTACCGGCGGATATTCCTTTTGAAATGATGCGGCTGCGCGTGTTTTTTCCGATATGGATCATTTTGGTGCCCGTGTCGGCCTGCTGAAAATGATTGGTGAGCGCAACCGAATAAAATTCTCCCACGGAGCCGTCACCAATCAGCAGGCAGCTGGGATATTTCCAGGTTATGGCGGAGCCGGTCTCGACCTGCGTCCATGAAATATGGGAATTTTTTCCCTGGCATTTTCCGCGCTTCGTCACAAAGTTGTAGATGCCGCCCTTGCCGGTCACGGGATCTCCCGCGTACCAGTTCTGGACGGTGGAATATTTGATGTCGGCCGATTCGAGCGCGACGAGCTCGACCACGGCCGCATGGAGCTGGTTGGTGTCAAATTTAGGTGCGGTGCAGCCCTCGAGGTAACTGACCGAGGCGTGGTCCTCGCAAATAATCAGGGTCCGCTCAAATTGGCCGGACGACTCGGTGTTGATCCTGAAATACGACGACAGCTCCATGGGACAAATCGTATCTTTTGGGATGAACACAAAAGACCCGTCCGTGAACACGGCGGAATTCAACGCGGCGTAATAGTTGTCCGTGTACGGGACTACGGAACCCATGTATTTTCGCACCAACTCCG
>JAGVCY010000160.1 GCA_020058965.1 Candidatus Omnitrophota bacterium
AATAAATTGACGACCCTTTTATACGCTCCCCCTCCAATCGGAGGGGGGCGATTTATAATACCCGACAGCTTACCAGGAACGACCGCCGCCGCCACCGTATGATCCGCCGCCGCCGCGATTTTCGGTCTTCGGGCGAGCTTCGTTCACATTGAGGTTACGACCCATAACTTCGGTTCCGTTCAGCTTCGCGATGGCGTCCTGCGCTTCTTGCGCATTCGGCATTTCGACAAATCCAAAACCTTTGGAGCGGCCGGTTTGCATGTCCTTGACGACCTGCGCGGTGTCGACTTTGCCGATCGCGGCAAAGGCCTGGCGGAGAGAGTCGTCGGTCATGTCATAAGAGAGATTACCTACATAGAGCTTCATATTCACTTTTCCTTGTCATTTGATCCAGATCAGATCGTTATCCCGCTTTGGTGTCCACAATGGCGCGCCAAACGGCGTGTAAGAACTAGCTGGGCGGCAAGCCGTTGACCAACCAGTTTCACACCCCTGTATTCTAACTCACGGCAGGCCGTTTGAAACATGCGTCCCAAAAATATATTTAGCCTGAGGTACAATGAGCTTTTAGCTCAAATTGGAGGACCGACTCATGCTCCACGCCGTCTTGAATTCATTTTCGCTCGTGGCCGTCAGTGAAATGGGTGACAAAACTCAACTGCTGGCCTTCTCGCTGGCCGCTCAATTTAAAAAACCTTGGCCGATCATGGCTGGCATCCTAGTCGCCACCCTGCTGAACCATGCGCTGGCGTCCTGGGCTGGCGCTTGGGTTTCGCAGATGGTCCGGCCAGACATTATGGGCTATGCCCTAGGCGCTTCCTTTATAGGATTCGGCATTTGGACGCTTCTTCCGGATCGTCTTGAAAGATCCGACAAGCCCCATCGCTTTGGGCCCTTCCTGACGACCGCGATACTTTTTTTTCTGGCCGAAATGGGCGACAAGACACAGCTTGCCACCGTCGCTCTCGGCGCCCGCTACCAATCGGCAGTCGCTGTGACGGTCGGCACGACCCTGGGCATGCTCGCCGCCGACGGTCTGGCCGTATTCCTGGGTGAAAAACTCGTCGAGCGCGTCCCCATGCATTGGGTCCGCCGAGCCGCCGCGTCACTTTTTTTTATTTTTGGAATTTTTGCGCTTTGGAGCGCGTTCGGCTATCGCTAGCCGGAACGGATCAGGCCTGATTTAAATATTTTTGTCGGTACACCCGTGCGAGCGAGAAAAATAACGCCATCAGCACCGGGGCCAAAAAAGCGCCCGAAAAACCGAACATCTTCACCCCGCCGAGTATCCCGAGACAAAGCAAGGAGTAGGGAAGCTTCGTCTTGTCGCCGATGATCCAGGGCTTCAGCAGGTTGTCGATCAGACTGATGATAAAAATTCCGCACAGCGTCAAAATGACCGCCCGCTTGTAATCATGATGCATCGCCAGATTCACCGCGAAGGGCGCCCAAATAAGCGCCGTTCCAAACAAAGGAATCATCGACGCGGCGAAAGTCGCGATTCCGATGAGGAGCGGTACGGGTAATCCGAGCAGTTCAAAAATGACCGCCGCGACCAAGCCCTGAACACAGGCCGTCAGCAGCTGTCCGCGAATCACGGCCGAAAAGGATTCAGAAATGCCCGCGAAGATCGTCTTCCGATCCTCCTCTTCCATCGGCACGATGCGATAGATGAAGTTGTAAACCGTGTGCCCATCTTTGAGAAAAACCGCGGTCAGCCAGAGGCAAATAAAAGTCGCCACCAAAAATCCCGCTACATTCCGGGTGAGCTCCCCGGCCTTTAAAAGCACAAATGTACCAACCGCCTGGGATGAATTCGCGAGCCAATCAATGAGCTGTTGCTCATACTGATCTAGTTTGATGAATCTGGCTTCAAACCAAACCACCAGCGGCAGGGACCGCAGATCCCGAATACTTGTTTCAAATTCGCCGTGCCGAACTGCCTGAGTCATATCCTGCACAGCCGTCAACGCCTGCCCTGAGAGCTTGAGCAGCATCAACACAAACGGAGTCATCAGAACGAGGATCAAAAAAATAGATAAAAAAACAGCCAGCCACTCTCCCTTCACCCACTTCAGAAGGCGGCCATGAATCGGGTAAAAGGCATACGCCAGAAGCGCGGCCCAAAAGATGGGCTCGTAGAAGGGAGAAAAAATCTTGAGGACGAGTGCCGCCACCCAAAGAAAAAATCCGATAAAGAAGACGCTGACTATCCAATTGCTTGCTCGCATGCCGGATATCTTAACAAATATTCGGGCAAATATCCGGCACCATAATGAGCGGGTGATTTCCCCTATAAAAAATCGGGCACTTGTCCTGATTTTCAATTATCCAGACTCAATTTATAGTGTTCTTGCGATCGGATGCGGCAACGAACAGATTGCAGGAGGAACCATCATGACAAGTCAATCCATATTTTGCACGGCGACATCGAGAGCTCAGGCCGAAGACATCGTCGACAGACTGAAGAGTGCGGACTTTAGCGCTGGAGATATTTCGGTGCTTTTCCCGGATAAAAACATCAGCAAGCAATTCGTTCAGGAAAAGCACACGAAGGCGCCTGAAGGGACAGTGGCGGGCGCCGGAACGGGCGGCGTGATCGGCGGTGCTTTGGGTTGGCTCATGGGTATCGGCTCGCTCGCGATTCCGGGTGCGGGTCCTTTTATTGCGGCCGGCCCCATCATGGCCGCGCTGGGCGGAGCGGCCATTGGCGGTGCCGTCGGCGGATTAACCGGTGCATTGATCGGCTTGGGAATTCCCGAGATCGAAGCGAAGCATTATGAGGGCAGACTTCATGAGGGGCGTGTTTTTATATCGGCGCACACTAACAGCTCTCAGCGCATCGAAACAGCCAAGCGGATATTTAAGGAAGGGGTCGCTCAGGACATTTCCTATTCCCAGGGAGTGGCGGCTCAAATGGAGGCGTGCTCATGAGTCTTATCGGCAAAAATTCAATCTCCGGTAAAGTAGGCTGGGCGCTTCTTTGGCTGCTCGGAGTGCCCTTGCCGGTTTTGTTTGGGTTGTTTTTATTACGAGGCTGCACTTAAATTAGCGGGGACATCCACTCGATAAAAGAGCCGCAAGAAAATAATATTTTTTGCGGCTCTTCCATTAAAAAAGTGGTGCGCCCGACTGGGATCGAACCAGTAACCTTCAGCTTCGGAGGCTGACGCTCTATCCAATTGAGCTACGGGCGCAATATATGTAATTACAAGGACTTCTGCAGATTTAGAATTTTTGACTTTTCCATTTTGTGCGCTATTACGCCACTAAATTCATTTTGTGCGCTATTGTGCCATCCGGTTGAGACGGCTTCCGTCAGGTGAATTGCGAGCTTTTCAACCGCTTCAGCCTTCGTTTTATGCTGAGAGCGCACATAGATTGATGTCACCTTAAATCCCGGGAGTGTGTGGCCTATCAGACCCGCAATCGTGAAGGGATCAACGCCCAGCTCATTAAGATAGGTCGAGAATGTCCGTCTCAAATCGTGGATGCGCAGATCGTCAATGCCAGCATCCGTGCACAGCTTGGTAAAAGCGCGCTTGGGGTCATAGTCAAAATCGAACGGTTTGTTGAGGATCTGG
>JAGVCY010000219.1 GCA_020058965.1 Candidatus Omnitrophota bacterium
TGACCAAGCTCCGCTATCACGCCAATCGCGATCATGACGGAAATGTGCTTCTGGATGTGCGCGAAAATCAGGGTTTTGCCTGGGGTGTGGAACATTTTTACCGCCTGCATTCGTTTGGCCAGGGCGCGCTCCGGACTTACTTCGTCGACGACAAATGCTACGAATCCGGAGTCGACTGCACGCGCGCGAAGGATCACACCTCACCGGCCGAGAGCCGTTACCGGATCCAAGACCGGCACCGCGTCAAAGTAGACGACAGCACCTCGGTGACTTTTGAGCTCAATAAAATGAGTGACGAGTATTTGATCCAGGATTTCTTTTATCGCGATGAGTTCGAGCGGATCGCGTTTCCGGACAATTATGTTTCGGTGGTGCACGCGACGGACGCGTATTCGGTCAGCGTGCTCAACCGTTACCGCGTGGATGAGTTTGTGCCGGTGGTGGAGCGGCTCCCTGAAGTTCACTTCGACACGCACACGCAGCCGATCGGCGATTCGCCGCTATATTTCAGGAACGAAGACACGGTGTCCTACCTCAATCGGACCTACAAAGATGTTCCGGACAGCGAGCAGAACGAGGAGGGCGCCCGCGGGGATGTTCGTAACCGCGTGAGCTACGCGCTCAAACTCGGCGACGTCGCGGTCACACCCTTCGTTGGGGCACGGCATACTTTTTATTCGCGTGACCTGGACGGGGACGAGCGCACCTTCATCCGCAACAACGCGGAAGCCGGCGCAGATGCCAGTGTGAAGTTCTTTAAAGTGTATGACGCGTCGTTTCATCAGTGGGGGATTGACATCGACCAGGCGAGGCATATTTTTACGCCTAGCGTCGGATACTTTTATCAGTCGCGTCCGACGCACGACGCGTTTTCGCTCCAGCAGTATGACCGAATCGACACGCTCGATCACGAAAGCACCGCGACGGTCGATTTCGAGAACAAGATCCAGATCAAGTACCGGGAACGCGCGAACGACCCCGAATCACCGGTGATCATGCGAGAATTCATGCGGTCGGTCGTTTCATTTGAGTTCGCGTTGCCGCAGGCCGATGTGTCCAAGCTGGATCAGATCCTAATGGATGTGGAAGTGCATCCCTGGTCGTGGATGTCTTTGAGCGCGGACAGCCGGTACTCCACCGAATACGCGCGCTATGAAGAAGCCAATTTTGACGTGTCGCATGAGCGCGGCCCGCTCAAGCTCGGGTTCGGCCAACGCGTGGCCTACGATCAGAGCAACCAATCCACGATGCATGTGGAGTGGAAAATGAACCCCAAATGGAAGATCGGCGTGTATGAGCGTTATGATTTTTCCCGCAGCGACGAAAGCGAGGGCGGGCAGAATGATGAATTTGAGCTAGTGCTGGAGCGATATAACTTTTATTGCTGGACGGTGCGGCTGATCTACAACCGAAGCCACGGAGAAAACGGATTTTTTATCACCTTCACGCCCAGCGCGTTCCCTGAAACTTCGTACGGCCGCACGCAGCAGTACTTTTCGTCTTAAAAATTTAACGACGGGGGATAGGATATGAAAATATCGGTTGTCGGAGCGGGCTATGTGGGGTTGGTCACAGCTGCCTGCTTCGCGGACCTGGGCCACCAGGTCATCAACATTGATAGCGACCGCCGCAAGATCGCTCTCCTCAAAAAGGGGAAGCCGCATTTTTATGAGCCGGGTCTTGAAGAGCTGATCCTGACGAATGTCCAAAAGGGGCGTTTGTCATTTGGAACGGATGTCCGCAAGGGGGCGGCACAGTCCGAGGTGGTGATCATCGCGGTCGGTACGCCGCCGCGCCCGGATGGCGGCGCGGACTTGTCGGCGATCGAAGCGGTGGCGCGTGATGTCGCCGCCACGCTGACAGCCAAGCACAAGCTCATTATTGAAAAAAGCACCGTGCCGGTCCGCACCGGCCTCAAAATCCGCGAAACGATCCGCCGTTACGCGCCCAAGAACGCCCAATTTGATGTCGCCTCGAATCCGGAATTTTTGCGGGAAGGCACCGCCATCCATGACTTCATGAATCCCGATCGTATCATCGTGGGCGCGGACACCGCGCGCGCGAAGGAAGTTCTGAATCTCCTGTATCAGAGCATTAAGGCACCGCTTGTCATGACCGACCTGAACAGCGCCGAGATCATCAAGCATGCGTCGAACTCCTTTTTGGCGATGAAAATATCTTTTATCAACGCGGTGTCCCGTATTTGTGAACTGTCCGGCGCCGATATTCAGATGGTGTCGCACGGAATGGGGTTGGACAGCCGCATCGGCAAAAAATTCCTGAACGCCGGCATCGGCTTTGGCGGGTTTTGTTTTCCCAAGGATCTCGGTGCTTTCGTTCATATTTCCGAATCGCTGGGGTATGACTTCAAGCTCCTCAAGGCCGTGCAGGAAATCAACGAGTCCCAGGTGAAGCATTACCTGAACAAGATCGAAGAGAAATTATGGAATGTCCGCGGCAAGCGCGTGGCGGTGTGGGGTCTCGCGTTCAAGCCCAATACCGATGATATGCGCTACGCGCCGAGCGTGGAGATCATTAACTTTTTGACGGAGCGAGGGACAAAAGTAATCGCGTTTGATCCCAAAGCGATGGAAAAGGCCAAGGAAGTTCTTCCCAAAAAATCAGTCACGTATGCCAAAAACGCTTATGAAGCGTGCCGAGCCGCGGATTGTCTCCTCATTGTGACGGAGTGGAATGAATTCAAGGAAGCGGATATGAAACGCGTTAAAAAACTGATGCGCCACCCACTGGTGATCGACGGCCGCAATCTCTATGAGCCCGACACGATGAAAGACCTGGGAATTCAATACGTCTCGATGGGGAGGTAGCATGCACAAGGAGCAAGCATCCGGCGGCATGAAGGGAGTTATTCTTGCGGGCGGGTTGGGTACCCGGCTCTCGCCACTCACCAAAATTACCAATAAACATCTGCTCCCGGTCTATGATCGGCCGATGATTTTTTATCCGATCCAGGCCATGGTGGAAGCGGGTATACGCGATGTGGTGCTCGTCACGGGCGGAGATCACTCCGGAGATTTTATGCGCTTGCTCGGCGACGGGCATCGATTTGGCCTCAACACCCTGCATTATGTTTATCAGGAAGGCGAAGGCGGCATCGCGCAAGCGCTCTCACTCGTTCATCACATCACCAAAAACGATCCGCTGGCCGTGCTGCTCGGCGATAATCTTTTTGAAAAATCCATCCGCCCGTTTGTCGACGCGTTCCGGAAGGATCCGCGCGGCGCGCTTTTGGCTCTGAAGTCGGTGCGGCATCCGGAGCGGTTCGGCGTGGCCAGCGTGAGCGGCGGACGGATCCAAAAAATCGTCGAGAAGCCGGCCAAGCCCGCTTCGACGAACGCCGTGACGGGACTTTATTTTTATGACGCGAGGGTATTTGATTTTATCCGGACGCTCAAGCCCTCCAAGCGCGGGGAGCTCGAGATCACCGATGTGAACAACGCCTACATCGCCGAAAAATCGCTCAAGTACGGCACCGTCAAGGGTTGGTGGACCGACTGCGGAACTTTTGAGTCGCTTTTTGAAGCGAGCCGCCTCA
>JAGVCY010000170.1 GCA_020058965.1 Candidatus Omnitrophota bacterium
TGGCCATCAAGGCCGCCGAAGGTGTGTACGGGCGCGGCCGCGTGCGGCTCAACGCCGGTTACGCGGCCACCGACGGCCGCGCCATCATCGATGCGTCAAACCGCGTGAGTGAGCGGATCGCCGAGATCTTCACCGACCTTATCACAGAGAAGTTCGGTGAAAACTCCTTCAAAGTCGACCGTGTTCCCAAAAGAAACAGCCCATGACGAATAAGGAAAAAGTCCTTAATTTGCTCAAAGACCGGCGCCCGCACTTCAGCGCGGAGTTCCGGGACGAGCTGGGGCTTTTGGAATACCGGAAGCGAATCATGGAACTCAGGGAGGACGGTTACATCATCGAGTCGATCAAGATCGGTAAGCGGCCCGCTTACCGGCTCGAGGGTCATAGAAACGAGCGGGTATCCAAAGAGGGGGATCAACACAAATGGGAATTTTGAAGTGGTTCAAGAAAATGGCGCGGCAGCTCAAGCGTTTTTTGCCGATCATCGAAGGGCGCAGGGTTCATTTCACAAGAGACGCGCTTATTTTTGTCGTGGTGGCGCTGTTGGCGTTTCTCATGGCGGCTTACATCCTGGGATTTCGTTTGGGCGAGTGGCTGTCGACTCTGCCTTAAGAAGGCATTCGGGACATGTCGAATGCAAAACCCATGGAAGAAGGATTCAAAGATAAACCCGCAACGCGAGCGCGGCAACCGTCAGATATCCAACGGCGTTTACAAGGCCTTGGTGTTCGCGGATCTGACGGCGGCCGAGTACAAGATCTGCCTGTTCATTATCGACAAAACGTGGGGCTTCAATAAGTGCTTCGACACGATATCGGTTTCGCAGTTTCGGGAAGCGACTGGCCTTTCGGAGCGCATGGTGCGCAAGGTGATCAGCCGCTTGAAGGAACGGCGGGTCATCCACTATGAGCCGTCCGAAAGGGTGAAGCGTGGTTCACCCTTTAATCAGTTTTTGTTCAACAAGCATTACGACACCTGGATCGTGCAGGGGAAGATTGGTTCTCTGGCGGACTTTCTTTTGGTTAAAAAGTCCTGTGGATAACCGCGCAAAAGGGTGCACCCGCGTTCCGTGCAAGGGTGAACTGCAGTTCCGCGAAGGGGTGAACTGGGGTTCATCCTCAATAGAAAGGTTTAAAGAAACAATTTCAATAGAAATAGAGGCTGTGGGTATGTGGAAAAGTCGCACGAACACGCACGGACGGCGAACGCCGGTGACGACATCGGTATCGAACGGAAAGAAAGCACGGGTCCTTCTGGGGGCCGTCGGCCGCGCGGGTCGGGCGAGGCGAACTCTTTCAGGGAGTATAAATCCATTTTTTCCGATGTCATGTCGTACTGCGAAAGATTTCTCCAAGAGGAGGATGCGCGAGAGCACCCGAGGGTATTACGCGTTACTTACTGTAAATAAAAGAGATAGGAGTTAAATCGATGAATAAAAAATCCGTGAACGACGCCCCGAAGATCACCATAAAACCCGACATCCGGCCTATTCGAATGTCGCAAATAAAACCAGACCCGAATAATCCGCGCGACATATCGACCGAGGCGCTTCAAGGCCTCAAGACGAGCATCGAGCGCTTCGGGTATGTCGATCTGCTCGTGGTCAACAAGCGCAATATGCAGCTTGTGTCCGGGCACCAGCGATACAAGATTTTGACCGCCCAAGGGGTCGAAGAGGCCTTGTGCATCCTGGTCGATGTCGACGAGGTTCAGCAGAAGGCTATGGCACTTTCGCTCAACAACCAAGAGATCGCCGGACATTGGACGGCGGCGATCATTCCGATTTTGGAAGAACTTCGAAACCAAGCGCCGGACGATTACATCAATCTGCGTTTGAGAGAACTGCGCGAAGAGGTCGTCGAATTCGAGCAGGAGAACATGGGTGCGGGGAAAACTTTGCCCGACGATATCCCGCCGCCGCCCGCCAAGACCGTAACAAAACCCGGCGATATTTGGCAGCTGGGCCCGCATCGATTGATGTGCGGTTCAAGCACCAAGCCTGATGACGTCGCGCGACTTCTTGGAAAAGAAGAGGCGAAGCTTTTTGCCTCGGACCCGCCGTACTGCGTCGATTACACGGGCACCGCGCGGCCGAATTCCAAGGGCAGTAAAAAATCCCACGGCGGAAAGGACTGGTCGGGCGTGTATCACGAGATCGATATCAAGGACGCGACGGCTTTTTATGAATCGTATCTCGAGATCGGGCTCAAGCACTGCGTCAAAAATGTCGGCATCTACATGTGGCACGCTTCGCGCCGGTATGTGGAGATCGCGGCCATCTTCGAAAAGCTCGGGCTCATCATTCACCAGCCTATCGTTTGGGTGAAGCCCTGCGCCATCATGACGTACTCGGTTTATTCGTGGAAACACGAGCCCTGCATTTTCGGATGGATGAAAGGCGAGAAGCCGCATTACCGTCCGGCAATGAAAGGCATCGGAACGGCGTGGCATCTCGATCTTTTGAGAACGGGCGACCCGACATCACCCGAATATTATTCCGATATTTGGGAACTGGACTGGGAGGGAAAGAAAAGACCTTCGGCCAAGGATCATCCGACCGTAAAGCCCACGGAAGTATTCGCCATCCCGATGCGGATCCACACCCAGCCGGGTGATCTTTGCTATGAGCCATTCTCTGGATCCGGCACGCAAATCATCGCGGCCGAAAAAGTAAACCGCCGCTGTTTTGCCATGGAAATCGAGCCGGTGTTCTGCGACGTGGCCGTTAAGCGCTGGGAGCTTTATACGGGCAAGAAGGCCGAGCTTCTGAAGCCGTAGGTGTCCCGAGGATACAACCGAATGGCTGAAGGATAGAAAAGGATACTCCGATGATACTTGGAGGGCGCACGAGGATACAAAAAGGATAGAGCGAGGATAGAAGGATGAGCGTTAAACCGAGCGAAAAAAAGCCGAATGTCCTCGAGTTCGCCAAGAAGAAACGCCACATCCACCTTTTACAAAAAATCCAGCTGGGCCA
>JAGVCY010000271.1 GCA_020058965.1 Candidatus Omnitrophota bacterium
ATATGCTTGAGGCAGTGAAGCAATGTATTCGTCGGTTAGGAGGTCGATACTGACACCCAGTGCTTTGGCCAGCTGCTCCCGGCCGCTCGTCAGCTCGTGATTGCGAATGGCCTCCACGGCCAGGCGCCGGATTTGTCGAACCGCATAACCTTGGCGTACCTCCAAATCTCTTGGATCTTTCGGCTCGTTTCCATTTCTTGGCGTTTGATACAGTTCGAACCCTTCAGCTCGCAGAAGTTGATATATTTTTTTGGCGTTGTGCGTCGGCGGCACCCCAATCCCGTAATAGTGAGTCAGAACCCTCCAATGCGGCCGGAGAATCTGAAAAAGTATGCCCTGCGTTAGCCGCTCCCTCGGTACTCCGGCCGCCTCCGCCAGCCGCCTCATGCCCTCCTCGCGCGTGTATCCGGCGTCCTCGTCATAGGGGTTCTCATCATCCGGATCGTCGGATGGATCCGCCAGCCGCGCGGCTGAGGAGGAGGATTTTTTCCACAGTTCCAGGGCTTCGCTCAAGGCGTCGTAGGCGAAGGTGGTTAATGCCGGGGTTTTTAATTCGCGGCTGAATGGAGCTCGGTCCGTTCTTGGAATTGATCTTGAATCGAGTATCTCCTCGATCATGCCGGTCATTATTTGGGTTTGAGCCGTATCATAATGACCCTTGAAATGAGGCATAATGTAATCTGATAATCCATGGCGTGCTATGAACGGTAAGCGGTATTTGGCGGTGACATAGGCGAGGGTCACCTGTCTCCTTGCCCAAAACCACCGATCTGCATGTTTTTCTTTGGGGAAAAAGTCCGGGTACAATCCTTCTTCCCTTCCGTCCAAGCGCATCCGTGTCAAATAAAGCCGGCGGACCGCTCCGTGCGGGCTTAACTTTCCGGTTAAAAACCGGAGCAGGATGGGCCTAAAATGATCCTTGAACGCTTCGGGGTTCTCGAACGATTTCTCAGCTATGTCCAATGCGTGATGAATCCAGCGATCTCCTCCTTCTTCGGCTGGTTCCTCAAGAGACGGCCAGCGGTTATTTCCCTTGAGTCGAACGGCGGAATCCAACACCACCACCTGGCTCATGGATCGCCCTTCAATCGTCACCATATCCGTAACCGTGCGCTTTAAATCGATTTTTCCTTTGTTTTTCTTTTTTGGAACTCTCACCAGCAGGTAATCCGGCGGCGGGTCGGCCTCGGCCATCTCGAGGCGTCTGGGAACCGTATAATTCAACTTAAAAAGATGGCCGCGCGGGTCGGGGTCGACCAATTTTTTGACATTGGTTACAAAAATAGTCTTGGTGATCCGTGCGGGTTTGGCCGGATCTCCGGGATCAAATTGAAAATACCGGAGCTTCACATAATGCTGATCCAGCGTGCCCATCCGCTTGACGGCCAATCGAGCGGCCGTAGACCGGCGGGCGGCCGCCGTTTTAAATCGTCTATGGTGTGCAAAAATCCCCAATAATTCCCATTGAGGCAAATAAATTTCCGTCGCTCTGGCCCGCGCGGTCCGAGCGCGCCTCAAATCACCATCCGCCAGTCGGGCGCCCGATCGGCGGCCAACGACGAAATTCATCAGCTGGTTGGCCTCTATCTGGGCGAGCAGGTTGGTCAACAGCGCTCTTTCGTTGAAGGGCGTTCTAAAAACCCATTCGTTTTGGGTGTCCCGAACGGAGTATTCCCGGCCTTCGTAGTGCTGACCCCTCCCCTTTTGCTCAAAACTTTTGATGGATGCCGTTATCCTCTTCCGTACACTACGACTTGTATAAGGAGCGGTTTGTGGATTCCACGCTGCCGTCCGCGCTTCGGCCAAAAATTGATCAGGTGCCATCTGCCTCAACCTGGATGTGTACTCGGCCAACCTGCGGCACCACCCGCGAGCTTCTTCGGTGGTTGCCCTTTGTGCTTTGACCCGATGCCCCCACATATGCTCAAGAATGATCTTGGACGTTGCCTCTCCCAATTGGGCCTCCGACAACCAGCCTGCGATGGTGTCCTCGTCCGTGATCAGGGGGGTTGAGGGTTCGTTTGCCGGAGACTCGGGCGTCGGTTCCGGCAATCCCACGGCCGGTTGGAGAGCACTCGGTTTATTGTCAGCATTGAATTCATCCGGCATCAGCGCGCCCAATAATAATTGGTGATCAATTGGGTCGAGCTTGAGATCCGCGGCCAAAGCAGCAACCATCGCCGCACGATCAAATTCAGGATCAAAAACGGTCGGTTTTACAACATCTGATTCGGGTTCGAAGTCCAGGGTGTCGACCCAATACGACGCACGCCTGAAAAATAAGCCGTACATCGCCGGTAAAGCGTCCTTCGCCGGCCGCAGATCCTCTTCGATCCGGCTGATGTCACCCGTCTCCCATATTTTTTTGAGCCGGTCGCAAGCCGCCCGAAGAGCCGGGTCCTTCCAAACCCGCTGTGTCGGCACAAAGGCGCGGACATACCGCTCATGCCACGCGCGCATCCTGGCCGGCTGCTCTAACTCAACCGATCTCATCCGCAACCATTCGGCATAAACCGCTTCAAACCGCTTCTTGGCCATCTCGTAATCGGCTCGGGATTTTTCCAACCCGTTTTGCCTCGCGCGCAAATACGCCCAGGACGCGCCGGCCATTCCGAACCGCTCGTCCCGCGAAAAATCCGTCACCTGTCCGCGAAGCCATTTCAAAAAGTTCCGTTTTTCCCTCTTGGACTTGAGCCGCGTGTAGCGGATCTTGATCAAGGTTTCGACCTCCGTGACAAGGTCGACCGCGTTCCCCCGCTCCACATCGGACCAACCCACCTGGGTATCACGAAGCGCGACCATGCTTCGGATCGTGTCCTCGGACAGCATGTCTTCGATACCTGCGAGATTGAGCTTGGCTGTCAGCCGGATTTTTAAAGCTTGCTCGGGCATGGCTGACTTTGCCGCGCGGCTGCGGTTAATTGGATCGATCCAATTCTTGCCAATCTCGAACAAATGCACGTTGGTACGCAGTTCACGCGTACGATCCCACAGCGCGCGGGCGATCCGCAGCCCGGAGGGATTGTCGCGGCCGCCGTAATTCGGAAACGCGGTTAACCGGATTTGAATATACCGAACGGATGGATTTTCTCTAAATGGCGGGCGCTGTGCCGGGCCGGGTTCAAATAGATCCAATCGACCTTGATGCCTCGGCGGTTCCGCAGCCGGAACCGCGGCCGGCAGGTAAATCGAGGGCGAAGCTTTTTGGGCCAAATCCGCCACAGACACTTCATCCATTTGACGTAGCAGAGAATCAATCTCATCGAACCGCGCCGCCATATCCACAAACTTGTTCGACCGCCGAACCGCGTCCTCGCTCGCCAACCTTGCGCCGATTAACTCATCGATCCGGCGATGCTTCTCGGCCGACGCGCGCAGAAGCTTGATCGTATCTTCCGGACTTCTAACCAGGGCTCGAACCAGTTGAGCGTTGTCTCCCGGCTCCGGCTCCGTTCCTTCGCCCTCGTTCGGCACCACAATAAAAAAACGCATGTCCGGCGCGGAAATGGTTTTAAAGTCATATGCCTTGTCGCGGGCTTTTTGATCAGGCTTAATCTTATTTTCTCGGTAATGCAGCATCTGCTTCTCGATCGCAGACAAAATCGGCATCCAGAACTTCCGGCCGACCAGCACGATCGGACGCTCGGGCATCTTGCCGGTCTGCATCAGCTGAAGCATGTCGAACAGGCGGTTCATCGTGCCGATCCAGCCCTCGGTGAACACGTAGGCGCTGGCGTTTTTGACGGTCGCGAACTGGTGAACCGATTCGTCCCGGACGCTGACCCAGTTGGAATCATCGCCATTGCGCATCATCTTCTCAACCCTGGTAAGCGGGGTTCCGTGCGGCCAAAACAAAACGGTCTGAAAGTTCCTGGAAAATCCTCCCCGAACCGCTTCGTCATGAAGCGAGGTCAGCAGCGGTCCTCGGCTGGCTGCGCGAACCGCGATCTTGGGCGCGGACGGATCTTCGCTTCGGGATCCGGCCAGCTGACCGGCGATATTGCGGATCGTATTCAGTGACGGGCTGTCGGATTGAGGGCGGCCGGCGAACACCACCGATCGCGGAAGGCGGTGGAGCTTTTCGAGCATTGGGGCGATTTCTTCCCTCGCGTGCTCCTGATGCCTGGCGAGTTTTTCGCGCAGCTTGATCTCGTCGGCTTCCGGAAGCGCATGTTCTCCGTCCACGAATCCGTTCGATTGGAGAATTCGATCGACGACGTCCTCCGCCAACGCCCGCATCTCCGCCCGGTTCATTTTCTCGATGTCCTTGGTTTCCATGCTCGAAAAAAAGTCATCCGCCGTCCGCCGGTAATAACCTCGCTCAAGAACTCTCGGCAAGAGCCCCGCTTCGGACCAGGCCTTGAAAAAAGCGTCCAAGATCGGCTTCCAATAGGACTTTCCGACAAATATCAGCGGATGACCCCGCCTGAATGCCTCAAAAAATTCGTCCAGCGATCCGAACCCTCCAGGGAAAACCACTTCCCCGAGTGAGCCGGACGTGTGTGGATCGTGCGGGTGACCCGGCCCCAGACTCCCTCCGTGCAGACCGATCTTCCGAAGCAAAAAGAATTCGAACAACTCCAGCTGGTCTTTTGGAATAGACTTGTTTGCGTTTTGTTCAAAC
>JAGVCY010000118.1 GCA_020058965.1 Candidatus Omnitrophota bacterium
ATCATCCCCAAGCAAGAAAATAAAACTGTCAGCGTCACCGCGAAGTACAAAAGCCAAAGCGGATGAGCCACAAAAGCCGGCGCGAACACCAGCGAAACCAGGAAAACGCCAAATGCGTTCAAAATGCCTCGCGCTACCCCGCCCGCCAGCAACCCCAGCACCATCTCAAAATAGGAGAGCGGGGAGAGGAGAATTTCTTGAATATGGTTATGCCATCTCGCGATGAACAAGGATGAGCTCGTGTTTTCGAAGGAACCTGAAATGAGCTGCATGGCCACCAGCCCGGGGACGATGAACGCGAGGTAGGTCGGAGCGTGCTGGCCCACCTCCACCTGACTCCCGACCGAATATCCAAAGATAAACAAAAACAAAAAAGATGTTACCAGAGGGGGGAGTAAGGTTTGAGGCGCGACGATCAAAAACCTCAGAATTTCGCGCTGCGCCAGCGACCAGACGCCGATCCATGGATTGACCACAACCCCTAATTTAGTCTTCACTTTTTGTCAGCTCCAAAAAAACATTTTCAAGGGAGCGGCCTTGCAGCACTTCTTTTTTATCCCCGATGCGGGCGATTTTTCCCTGATGGATGATGGCGATCGTTTTGGAAAGCGCTTCGGCTTCTTCCATGTAATGGGTCGTCAAAAAAACGGTGACGCCTTGCGCGTTGATCTCCTTGAGATAGTCCCAGATATGGTGCCGGAGCTCAAGATCCGCGCCCGCGGTGGGCTCATCAAGAATCAAGACGCGAGGATCGTGCACCAGCGCACGGCAGATCAGCAGCCGCCGCTTCATTCCGCCCGAAAGCGCCTTGAAGTCCTCCTTTTTCTTCTGCCATAGCTTGAAGCGTTTGAGCAGGACTTCGGCGCGGTCACACGCTTCCGCGCCCGCGATGCCAAAATAACCCGCCTGATAAACCAGCAGCTGAAAAATATCGAGGAAAGGGTCAAAATTAAATTCCTGTCCGCACAATCCCACCAAGCGCCTCGCCTGGCGGTAATCACTCACGACATCATGACCGTGCACACGAATATTGCCTTGGCTATAATTCGCGAGGCCGGTGATGCAATGGATGGTGGAGGTCTTGCCGGCGCCGTTGGGCCCTAAGAAAGCAAAAAAATCGCCCTCCAGGACGCTGAAGGACACGTCCTGAACGGCATGAAGCTTTTTATAGTACTTGTGCAGTCCATCGACATGGATGGCTTCGTTTTGAGTTGAAATATTTGTCATAGGTGTTTGAGAATCGGGGATATCCTAACACATGTTATAATAACGCTTTTGGAAAATCTAAATGCCACCCTCCCTCAAAACATTTTGGTTCGATCTCGGTAATGTCATTCTTCCGTTTGACTTCACCCCCGCTTTTAAACGTCTTTCACGTCATGGAGCGCAAACGGAGGACATCCGGAAGTTTTTTAAAGACCGCCCCTATTTGGAATCCGCGTGCGACAAGGGGACGGTCACCGCGCACAAGCTGTACCGCATGCTGCGTAAACATTTCGGTTTTTCCAAGCTCACTTATCGAGAGTTTCAAATCATCTGGAACGGCATCTTCAAAGAAAACCGTGAAGTCAGCGCTCTGATCCGGCGACTGCGGCGTGAAGGGTACCGGCTGATTTTAGTGTCCAACACGAACAAACTTCACTTCGATCACATCGTAAAAACCTACCCTGTTATGGGGGAGTTCCACCATCACGTGCTTTCTTATAAAGAAAAAACCCGTAAACCCGAACGCGCGATTTATCACAAGGCGCTGCGCCTTTCGCGTGCGGCCAAGCACCAAATATTTTATGCGGATGACCGCGCGGATTTTACCTCTGCCGCCAGTCGTCACGGCGTGCATGTTCACACTTTTACGCATGCGGCCGGATTGAAGGCCTCGCTGCGCCAACATGGGATCAAATAATGAAATCAGCTCCGATCAAATTTAAAGATCTCGAAAATCATTACAGCGCCGTTCGACGGGCGGTCAAGGAATCGGCGCGACTGATCCGAAAGAACTACGGAAAACTCGGCGCTTCCGATGTGCGGGCGAAGTCCCGTAACGATTTTGTGACCGTGGTGGACAAGGGCTCGCAGGATATCCTGGTTCGGCATTTGAAGCGCGCGTTTCCTTCCTATGGGTTTCTCGCGGAAGAAAACGATCTGTCTACGCCTGCCGATCGTCGTTGGGTGATCGACCCGATTGACGGCACCTCCAACTTCATCCATCATCTCCCGGCTTTTTGTATTTCGGTGGGGCTCGAAGAACGGGGTCGGTATGCACTTGGGGTCGTGTACGACCCGGTGCATGACGAATGGTTCTATGCCGCGCGCGGACACGGCGCGTTTCTAAACAAACGCCGGATCCGCGTTTCGTCAACCCGCTTAAAGGACGCTTTTTTGGCCACCGGTTTCGCGTACCATATTCACCGCCGCTTTGAACCGTATAATGATTCGTTCCGAAAAATGTTTCACGCCTGCGCCGGCGTTCGGCGAATGGGGTCCGCAGCCATCGACCTGTGTTACACCGCCTGCGGACGTTTTGACGGTTTTTGGGAAATGGGTCTTCACGATTGGGACATTGCCGCAGCCGTGGTGATTGTGGAAGAGGCGGGTGGAAAGGTGACCGATTTTAGAGGAGGTCCTGCCGGAATTGCCCGTGGCGATATGCTGGCCGCCAATCCCGCCACGCATCGTCAAATGCTGAGGATTATGAATACGGTGCCGTTTTTATCGGCGGTTGAGTGGGAAAAAAGCCAATCTGCCAAGCCGGGCCGGCGCAAGGTATAATGCTGGAAGACGATCGCCACTGCTTTGGGTGCGGAGAAAAGAATCCCATTGGCTTTAAGCTGTGTTTTAAGGAGCTAAAGGACGGTGTTGAAGCCGAGTTTACTCCAGAAAAAAATCATCAGGGCTACCGGGATCTTTTTCATGGCGGCCTGATGTCGCTTTTGCTCGATGAGGCCATGGTCAACGCGGTTTGGCTGAAGGGCTCACCGGCGGTTTCTGTCGAATTTAATGTTCGGCTGCGTCACGCGGTCAAAGTCGGGGACCCGATACGTGTTCGCGGCTGGATCATCGGCGAGCACAAACGGCTGGTGCTGACGCGAGCCGAAGCAACCGATGCCGCAGGTCGTGTGCTGGCCGAGTCTGAAGGCAAATGTCTTAAGATGAAGTTGAAAAGCGAATAATTCTAAAAGGAGTCATTCATGCCCTATGTTCATTTGCAGGTTGCCGGAAAGCTCACCCAGGACCAAAAGTCGCAGATCGCCAAGGAATTTTCGGATACGCTGCTGAAGGTGGCCGGCAAACCCAAAAAAGCCACCTACCTCGTCATCGAGGAAGTCAGCCGGGAGAACTGGGCGATTGGCGACGATCTATTGAGCACCGCTAAGTAATTATGCGATTTGGCTGCCGCGTCGAAACTCAGCTCTCTGTATTTGCCGAAAATAAACCCGGCCGCATGGCAAAGATCTGCTACACGCTGGGGAGTACGGGCGTCAATATTTACTCAATTTCGATTCACGACACCGTGGATCATTCCATCATCCGGCTGGTCGTGGACAACCCGACAAAAGCCCTGATCCTTCTTGAGGAAGAAGGGCTGTACATCATCACCCAAAAAGTCCTGGTCGTGGACATCTCCAACGAAGTCGGCGCCCTCGGCACCATCGCAACATTATTGGCTCGGGCGGATGACAATATCGAGTACGCTTATTGTACAGCCAACCAAAATTCAGACGCTGCCATGCTGATTCTCAAAACCCGCGACGCGGAACATACGCTTGAACTCCTTCAGGAATCCTAATCGTTGTTCCACCGGCCAATTTCGATCGACTCCGTGAAGATTCATAAATTTATATTTAAGACCATCATAGTCTCGGCGTTATGGCTAACGTCCGGGATTTCATGGCTGGGGGCGGCAGGGGCGGATTCGGCGGCGCAGCCTGCAACCCCGTACGAATGGCATGTTGTCCGTGAAGTTTTGACAGGGGATTCCTTTAAGCTTGATACCGGCACGCAAGTGACTTATTCGTCCATTTCCGCGCCTCCGCTCCAGCACGCCGACCCCAAGGTGCGCGAGTATGCAAAAAAGGCGCTTGCCTTTAATCAGGAGCTGCTTCTGGGGAAAAAAATTCGAGTTGAATTTGGGTCTCAGATCAAGAATGAAGACGGTGTGTACCAGGGGTTCATTTACCTGGAGGATGGGACTTTGGCGAATCTGCGGATGATCGAGGCCGGGTATGCCAAACTTCGGATCATCCCGCCTAATTTACAACATGCCAAAGAGCTTCGATATGCGTCTGGCCACGCCCGACATGACGGCAAAGGCTTATGGGAATACGAGAACAAGGTCGTCCGCCGCTTTATATACATGGCTGATAAAATGACTCGTAAATTTCACTTTGTCGGCTGTCGCCATCTCCGGGGAGTCAGCAAGGCTCATTTGGAGAAATACGAATCCAGCGTCGACGCCAAAGCGGCGGGGTTTCAGTTCTGCGCCGAGTGCCGGCATACCTACGCGCAAGAAACGGACCTATTTTAAAGATATTTATGGACCCCCTTGAAACCAAGGCTACCTGGCTGTATACTTCGACCGGATATTGATTTTATGAAACCCACTACGCGTAAACTAGCTGAAAAAACCGGACCCGAGCGGAGAGAATACTTTCGCTTGGACTACCGTCATCCGGTCAAGTTCAAGATGATCGATGATGGCGTTAAAACGGTCCGGCTGGGCACGACCACCAACGTAAGCGAGACCGGCGTACTCTTCTCATCCTCAATCGTTCCTAAGATAGCAAGTATTTTGTGGATGGATATTGACCTGCGGACTTTACAAATTTGTAAGGAAATTGAAAAACGCGCCGTCGTGTATGAGCGCGGTCTTCTCGGCAGAGTCGTTCGCCTCGAAGAAGATCTCGAAACCGACTCCTACAAAATCGGCGTCTGTTTTGTGACGCAGGACATCTCAAATCAAGAACTCAAATTTTAGTCCGCCCGCTCGCGTTTCTGCGCCTAACCCGCCTGAGTTTATTTAGCTAGAGAAAAAAATCACAATGATCTGCGCCGCGATAATCCGCATCACCATGACTAGCGGGTAAACTGCCGCATAGGCAACGACCGGCGCATTGGAAGAGGTCATCTGATTCGCAAAGGCGAGCGCGGGCGGATCGGTCATGCTCCCCGCGAGCAAGCCGCAAATGGAAAGGTAATTCGTTCGGTGTTGGACCCGTATCCAAAGTCCGGCGAGGATCAACGGGACGAGTGTGATAATCGCACCGCCCGCAAACCACAACAAGCCTTCGCCGCTCGTGAGCAGCGAAAAGAACTTGGCGCCCGCTTTTATCCCCACGCATGCCAAAAATAATGAAATACCCAATTCTCTCAGCATGAAGTTGGCGCTGGGCGGCATGTACCAAACCAACGGCCCGACTCGACCCAAGCGGCTCAGCAAGATCGATACGATCAACGGGCCTCCCGCCAAGCCAAGCTTGATCGGGGCCGGAATACCGGGGACCTGGAAGGGGATTGATCCCAGCAGCACACCCAGTGCGATACCGATAAAGACTGGGATCAGGTGAGGGTGAGCCAGTTCTTTGACAGAATTTCCAACTTGCTGGGCAAATTTAGCGGCGGCGTCTTCGTGTCCGACCACGACCAGCACATCCGCCATTTGAAGCCGCAATTCCGGGGTGGCTGCAAACTCCATCTCAGTTCGAATCAACCGTGTTAATGTAACTCCGTAGTGATAAGCGTTCAATTCCGCGATACTTTTTCCAAACATTTCGCGCCGCGTTACCAGAACGCGGCTAGTCACGAGATGACCGCGGGCTTCCCGAAGCTCTATTTTGGCAGGGCTGCCAACGACAACCCTTAACGCATCAAGGCTTTCGCGAGAACCCACAGCCCTAATTAAATACCCAATCTCGATCGCGGAGTCAGGGAGAGCTACTTCCAATCGGCCGTCATGTTGGATTCGAGAAATGACAACGCCCGCCGCGGCCGGAATGTCGCGTACTTTGGCTCCAGCAAGATTTGGATTTTCAACTTTGAGATCCATGACCTCGATTTTTGAAACCGCCGCACGATCGATTTTGTTGTACTTATGCTCCTCGTCGGCCACGTTGATCTTAAAAACCAGCCGCAGGAGCATCATGGTAATAATGATCCCTAGAATTCCAAAGGGATAACACACCGCATAGCCCATACCCACCAGCGCGGATTGTGGATCCGTGGGGTTTAAGTCCGCCAGCGCTTGCTGGGCGGCGGCAAGGCTCGGAGTATTCGTTGTGCCTCCTGCCAGCATGCCGACCGCGGCTTGGATCGGGATATGCCAAAATCGGCTGAGCATAACGGCGGCGATCGATCCGACAATCACGATGAAAGCAGCGATCGCATTCAGTTTTAAACCGTCTTTTTTAAAACCGCTAAAAAATCCAGGTCCGACCTGAATCCCAATGGTGTAGACAAAAAGGATGAGTCCAAATTCTCTCAGGAATTCCAATATTTCTGGATTGACGGTAAGCCCATAATGTCCGAAGAACAGGCCGGCAAATAGAACCCCCGCCACGCCGATCTGAAAGACAAATATTCGCAGGCTTCCGATCCAGAGTCCGAGCGCGATAACGCCCGCAAGGATTAACGTGGTCCAGGCGGATGATCCGGGGTGTAGAAGGTTGCTCAAAAAGTTCATCTTGCAACTATACAAAAGAATAGTACCATATGTCAAACAGGGGGTGCGCGTGATTACTTCTCAACAACAAAAAGTCCTCGACTTCATACTAGAATTTCGCGAACAAAAAGGAATGCCGCCCACCATTGCCGAAATGCAGAAGCATCTTGGTTTTTCATCTCCAAAAGGTGTTTCGGATCATCTCACCGCGCTTGAGAAAAAAGGCTACATCGTCCGGGAGAAGCATAAATCCCGAGCCATCACCGTTCGCGGCGCAGGGGGTCTTTCGGATCCCGGTCGCTCGCCGTTTGAAGCCGTGTTTAGTCCGCGCTCCATTGCCGTGATCGGAGCTTCTCAAAAAGAAGGGTCTGTCGGATACAGCATTTTCTCCAATATTCTTCAGGGTTCCTTCACGGGACGCATCTACCCCGTCAATCTTCACACCGCCAGCATCCTCGGAGTTAAATGCTTTAAGAACATTAAAGATATACCAGGACCAATTGATTTAGCGGTCATCATTGTCCGCGCAGCCGGAGTGCCCGAGGTCGTTCGTGAATGTGCCCGCAAATCAGTCAAAGGGATCGTGATTGTATCGGCTGGATTTAAAGAATCCGGTGCTGAGGGCGCCAAGCTTGAGCTGCAAATCAAAAAATATGCCGCAAAGCACAAGATTGCTTTGATAGGACCCAACTGCTTAGGCATCATCAACACGGATCCAAGAATACAATTGAACGCTAGTTTTTCGCGCGCGATGCCGAAAGCGGAACCCACGGCCTTTATATCTCAGAGCGGGGCGCTCTGCACCGCCATTCTCGATTACGCCCGTGGAATTGGAGTAGGGTTTTCAAAGTTCATTTCCATCGGAAATAAAGCGGGCGCAAATGAAGTGAATATGATCGAGATGCTTGGCCGCGACCCGCTGACGCGGGTGATTCTGATGTATGTTGAAGATTTTGTGGACGCGAAGGGCCTGATTGAGACAGCCCGCGCCATCACCGGTGAGCAGGAAATTAAGAAACCCATACTGGCCATAAAATCAGGCAGGACGGAAGCCGGCGCACGCGCCGCATC
>JAGVCY010000290.1 GCA_020058965.1 Candidatus Omnitrophota bacterium
CGATCGCGAGCCGTTTGTTGGACTTCACGATTCCCTTGCCGACACAATACGGACAGACCTGGGAGTTCGTCGTCTGAAGGCTCTTGCGCATCCGCTGGCGGGTCATTTCGACCAGACCCAGCTGGGACAGATTGAGCACGCTCGTTTTGGCGCGGTCGCGGCGCAGCGAATCCTCGAGGATCCGGAGCACCTGACGGCGATGTTCGGGATTTTCCATATCGATGAAGTCGATGATGATGATCCCGCCCATGTCACGCAAGCGGATCTGCTTGGCGATCTCGCGCGCGGCTTCGCAATTGGTTCGGAACGCGGTGTCTTCCAGGTTGTGCTTGCCGATGAACTTTCCGGTGTTGACATCAATCGAAACAAGCGCTTCGGTCTGCTCGATCACGATGGATCCGCCGCTCTTCAGCATCGCCTTCGCTTCGAAGATCTTCTCAATCTCGCGGTCAATGTTCTTGAGCGCGAAGACCGGGACATCCCCTTTGTACATGTGCAGCTTAGGCAGGTAATGCGGCATGGTGGCCTGCAAATACCGGCGCGCCTTGCGGAATTCTTCGGGAGAGTCCAGCGTGATGCCGTGGAACTTTTCATTAAAAACATCGCGGATCATGCGCAGAACGATCCCGTACTCTTCGTGTAAAAGCGCCGGAGCGGGCATAACCTGATAGCGGCGCTGTATCAGCTTCCATTGATGGAGCAAAAATCGAACATCCCGCGCAAGGTCTTCCTTGGAACAGCCCCAGGCCGCGGTTCGAACGATCAAACCGGTGTCGCGCGGGATATCGATCGATTGAACGATCTCGCGGATGCGCGCCCGCTCCGCCGAATCCTCGATCCGCTTCGAAATGCCGCGGTGTTTATGATAGGGCATCAGGACAACATAGCGGCCCGGTAGCGTGATCTCTCCCGTCAACCGCGCTCCCTTGGTCCCGAACGGCTCCTTGACCACCTGAACCAGAATCTCCTGATCCTTCGTTAGAAGGTCCTGTATGCTCTCCTGCCGCCGATCGCGGGCTTCCGCGCGGGGCCGGGCCTCATCCGGGGAATCAATGTCTTCATACTCGGAATCCCCGCTTAAGCCCGACGGGGTCTCTCCAGCGACATCCCCGACATACAAAAAGCCGTTCTTCTCCAGGCCCAAACTTATAAATGAAGCGCCGATACCCGGTATGATCGAACTGACCTTGCCCTTGTAAATCGAACCGACCAGCTGCTGATCTTCAGCGTGTTCAATATAAAATTCTTCAAGCTGACCGTTTTCCAAAATCGCCACCTTGGTCTGCCGAAACTCCGAACTGACCAGGATTTCTTTTTTTGGCGGCTGTTGTGACTGATGCGACTGGCCTTGATTCTGCTGGGAGCGATGCGAGTCATTCCCTCTGTCGCCGCCTCTGTCACCGCCCCGTCCGTCACCCCGGTCATTGCCTCTGTCGCCGCCTTTATCGCGGCGGGGACCGCGGTACGAGTTGGGTCGCCTGTCCTGCCGATTTGAATCATTTCTGTCGTTCACTGTCTTTTTCCTCCATCACTCACATTCAATAAAAAAGGCACACAACACCATGACTGTCCGTTCATGGGCTCTGTGCCTGGAATGACCCGAAGCGTTATAAAACGCGACGGAAAATTACGATGGCTTCGCGGTGTTCGCGAGTCCGGGAACCGGCTCGTCAAGCACCGTAACCGTAATAAAAAATGTCAAATCCGTTTTGATGACCGTCTTATTCGTATGACTGAATATACGGTCTAAAATAGGCAAATCGCCAAGAACTGGAAACTTCGTTTTTTCGTCGACCACGTCCTCCTTGATCAGACCTCCCAAAACCAGGGTTTCGCCGCTCAGAAGACGCACTTGCGTGCTCGCGTTTCTGATGTTAATGCGGGGGACCTTGATGTCGGGCGTTAATTCCTCAAAACCCACTAAATTCGAAATTTCGGGCGCCAACGTCAGGTGCACCTCATTCTTGGCATTGACCTGAGGTGTGACCTTCATGTTGATCCCGATCTCCTTAGGATCATAACCGGTGATTTCCATCTTTCCGGTCGTGCTGTTGCGTTCGTATTTGGGGATGTAAATCTCCTCACCCACCAAAATGCTGGCTTCCTGATTGGACAGAACCGTGATCCTCGGTTCCGACAGGATCTTGTTGTGAATCCCCGAGCTAATGGCTTCGATCAGCGCGCTGAACTGTGAAAAATCGATTTTTCCAAATTTGAAGTCGGTCGCGTTCGAAAAGGGAAAGGTTGATATCAAATCCCCAGCCCCATTGACATTCCCATTTGTCACCGCGGGAAAAGTTCCGGGGCTTTCCAGTACGGCACCTAGCGTTCCGGCATCGGACACCAATTGGGTGGTGCTGGCAGGAATACCGCGGGGATAAAAGTTGGACATAAAATCTTCTCGCGCGGATTCAAATGGGAAGGTCGTGGGCCGGGACGGGCCCGCGAGTTCGAGCGCCGCGTTCCATTTAATTCCCATTTTTTCCGCGTCGGTGACCGTCATTTCCATGATCTTGGCTTCGATCAGGACCTGAGCCGTGCCCTTGTCCAACCGTTCGAGCACCTGACCGATCCGATAAACGATAGTCGGCACATCGGTCACGATGAGCACATTGGTCCGCTCGTCGGCCCGCATGCTCCCGCGCTCGGACAGCATCTCCTGAAGCGTTTTGACGATTTCGGTTGCGTTCGCGTGTGTCAGCGTAAATATCTGCGTGTCCAGCGCCTCCGAAGCAAGATTTGTCAGCGTGGTGACACGAATGATATTGCCATCTCTCTCATAAGCAAAGCCGTAGGTCTTCAGAACCACTTGCAACGCCTTTTCCCACGGAACATCCACCAGGCGGATCGTGACGGATCCCTTTACTTCTTCGCCGGCAACAATGTTCACGCCGCTCTTAAGCGATATGATGCGCAATACATTGCGGATATCCGCGTCATTAAAATCCAGGGTGACATTGTCGGGATTGGTGAGACGGGCTTCGGCAGGCGCTTCGGGCGCTGATGCGGCTTTGGGCTCGGCGGCTACCATCGTTGTAACTGTGGCAGGCTCTGTGGATTTAGTGTCTTCCGCCCAAACGGACGTCACATGGATCGGCATCAAAACTTTTAACGCCAATACGAATAAGGCGATTGTTAATTTTTTGAACAGCTTATTCATCTTTGTTAAAGGGCTTGAACTGTTGGAGCTCATTAATTTCAAAAAGGACCCCGTTGGACTGAATTTTAACCACTTTGATGTTGTCGCGTACATCGCCTTCATGAACGATTTCGCCGTTCACGATCGCCACCGAACCATGCGCGGCATCGATCACAACCCCCTCCAGCACCAAATCGTCCAGAGTTTCGACCCCATACATGCCTCGCGTCACCGCGCGATCGCCTGTGACCAGAGGAACGAACGGATCCCGCTTGCCCTGACCGCTATAGACCTCGCCCGCGGATACTATACTAAAAATTGATAAATTCATCCATATAAAGACAAACAATGACAATAATTTATTCTTCATTTCACTCCTGGCGGATCAAGATGAAACGCATCGTGACCTCGTGAATTCTTCGATCAAAGGACAATTCGTGATAAATTTTAATCGACTCAGTCCGAACAAAAAAATCGCTCGACTCCAGTCTCGAAATCAAATCTCCCAGCTCATGGAATCCCGCCTTCCCCACCAGCTCATAGCCGACCAGCTTGTACCCCTTTGGCAATGGGTACGGCAATTCTTCGCGGCGCGATTTGACCGTCATTGGCGCCAGTGATTCAATATTCACACGCGATTCGCGGGCCATTTCCGAAAGCGCGTCCAAAAATTTATGGATTTGATCCGATTTAAAAACGCGCGCGGTCGTCTTTGCGAGGGCGTCGTCCGTGGAGGACCGCGTTTTGATCGTATGATCTTGCAGCGCGATGTCCTTGCGGGCGAGTTGCACCTCACTGTTAATTTTTTGAATTCTTTGATGAATATCGAGACTGCGCTTTGTGATCGGAGCAAGCACCAACAGGAGGTTGGCGGCGATCACCGCGAATATAAGCGCTGTTATGATTTGCTTTCTCTTTTCTTCCTCCATGGCGTTAAACTTCGCCAGCGACGGCTCCAAACGGGCCTTGAGACCTGATTTTTCAGCCCACGCGATCAGCGGAGCCAATGACTTTTTTGGATCAAGGGATGGCGTCTTCATGATAAATTAAAAAATTCTTTTTCCTTGTCCCGCTTGATAACGGCCAACACAACAAAGTCAAACATGGGCATCGCCGCTTCGGTGTCCCGCCGAATTTCGTTGAGGTAAAAATCTTCCGCCATGTCCGCGATGGCCGGCTGGGCTTTGAGGTTTTGCATGAATCGGCTTACCACCGCCGCTTCATCCTGCTCCACCGCGACCCGACCGCGCATCACCAACACCACGCGCTTCTCGAGTGCCGCGGGCCCGGATGCCGCGGGCATCCGCGTCGCCAATTTTTGAGCCGCCGCAACGGCTGTATTCACGTTCGTTCCCTGAGATGCTGCTCGTGCGCGCTCGGGCGGTTCCGGTGCCTCATAATCCCGGCGCTCGAACTTGATCTCGGTCAGCCATATCCCCTTTTCCATTCCGTTCACGAGCGCGTTCATGAACGCGGTCCAGGATATTTTTGGCTCCATCCATCGCTGCAGCTCGCGGTTCACTTCCTGTGCTCCGGAGACCTTGTCCTTGATATCACGTACGGCCTTGAGAGGACTGCTCAGAGTCTGATATTCCGCTTGAAGCCGTTGGAACCGCGGCTCACCAAATAGCAGCTGATGAGCTACCATCAATATTTCGACACAAACCACCGATATCAAAAAGCACAACAGACCTTTCGGACTAACAAACGGCGGGAGCTTGAACCGTTTCACTTCTTTGGGTCGCAGCTCTACAGGCAGAAGGTTGACCCGTATCATGATTCCAGCATCCTCAGCGCCACGCCGAGAGAAACGGCAAATGCGCCTGGAGCCGCTTCGAAGGCGGCTTTGACCGCCGCGTCGGTGAATTCAAGCCCCGCCTCGGACTTCCATCGGATCACCGGGATACGGGCGGATTTTTCAAAAGCTTCCGAGAGCTTGGCCGCGATGGAATCATCCGCCGAAAGAATAATCTCCTTGGGTTTTTCATGCGCGAGATTTTCATAAAACACCATGGCGTTCGTCAAAAGAGCCGCTAATTGACCGCAAGACTCCTCCGTAACGCCGCCGGCGAGCCGATCGCCCAGATCCCGAATTACCCAGGGCGTTCCATCTTTCATCACGACCAAAAAATTATCTTCCCCTTGGGTTTTGCCGGGATTATCCCCAAAATGAATCAATACGCGCGTTCCTTTTGCGGACTCCGGGCGCTGCTTCAAATACCAGTTGGTGAGCGCGATTGGATGGATGTCGATAAATGCGGGCTTGAGCCCGGTTTCTTC
Organism: Candidatus Omnitrophota bacterium; assembly: GCA_020058965.1. GTDB lineage: Bacteria > Omnitrophota > Gorgyraeia > 2-02-FULL-51-18 > JAGOUK01 > JAGOUK01. The sequence goes on from JAGVCY010000290.1 coordinate 5,420, forward strand.
CAAAAATTTACAACGATCCAAGATTAAATCCTTCTTAGAGGCTATCAACATGACATCCGTCTTCGTTCCTTGAGGATCTTGCGGGAATTGATAAAAGTCCATGGTGCACTCATCCAATCCAAAAGGAACGTATTTATCGGCCTCAAGCTGCAGGGCACCTGCAATTTCATTCGGCTTGATTCGTGGTAGGCCTATTTTGCGGAGAACCATGGTGGAGGCCCAGACGGCCGTACCGACAAGAGTGGATTCGGGAGCGATTTGGGCGAGGGTTTTGCGAATCGTTTCGGCGAGCGCGCCCTTCGAATCGTAGGCAGCTCGAACCGCGACCCTCACCTGATAGCCGTTTTTTTTAAGGGGGGTAATCGACAAAAACTTGACCGCGGTCGATGAAATCTCAATAACGAGTGGATTACTTGATGGCATATTGGTGTATTCTAGCATCAAAGCAAACAATAATAAACATTTATACCGTATTTATTGACTCCTCTCATAGTTACTGAAAATAGAGAACCCGCGCGAACCGAAGTCCGCGCGGGTTGTTTGATGCAGATTCCGTCGCGTTACTTAGATAGTAGCTGCATGCGTTGTGGCATTGAAGTTGGCGCAAGCAGGGCTCGTGCCGATCGCGTTGGGCGTGTAGGCCGCGCTGGTGCCGGTCGCGGGGCACCTAGTGTTAGCGAAACCACCCTTAAGGTACGGATCCAACAGCGCGCCCGCGGCGACCGCGGCACCGTCCGCCATATTCGTTTCAAGCGCCAACTGCTCCTTGGCCGCATCAAGCAGACGGAGGTTGTTGATGCAGGAATTCGTCCGGGCCGTTTGACGGGCCTGAACGAAATTAGGAACGGCGATGGCGGCCAAGAGACCGATAATCGCGACGACGATCATGATTTCGACCAGGGTAAATCCCTTGTTATTTTTGCGAAGCTTCATTTTGATTCTCCTCAGTTATTTTATGATTCAAACACTGAGGACCTGAAAAAGGAGGGTGTACTGACACCGGCGAGATACATAAACAGACTGGGCTGAATAATCGAACTATAATGACATTTCCCAGATCCCTGCCGACCGTCCAACTTCCATTTCAAAGATCCTCTACCTGATGAGTGTATACATGACATGACATGCTTTTTCAAGTCTATGCATAAATAATAATTCATATCACTTATATTTTGTTCTATTAACATTAGCTTGTTACAAGCGTAGCCATTTTGAACATTGGCATGAACATGCTGATTACAATACCGCCGATGACAATACCCAAAAAAGCGATGACGAGCGGTTCGATCAAGCTCGTGAGCCCTGAGACGGCGACGTCCACCTGATCATCGTAGAAATCGGCTATCTTGGTGAGCATTTTTTCAAGTTCACCGCTCGTTTCGCCGATCGCGATCATGCGGACCACCATCGGCGGAAATACCTTGGATTCCTTGAGCGGCTCCGACAGCTTGCGACCTTCCCGAACCGCCTTACCTGAGTTGTTGATCACCTTTTCGAGCAGCCGATTTCCGGAGGTTTTCGCGACGATTTCAATGGCCCGCAAGATTGGAATGCCGCTCTTGAGAAGTGTCGCGAGTGTGCGGGTGAACTTGCTGACCGAAACTTTTCGGATGAGCAGCCCAAAAACGGGAAGATTTAACTTAAGGACGTCGACCGACAGAGCCCCGCCCGGCGTTTTGGCGTACATTCTAAAAAGCATAAATAGCCCAAAGCCGCCGCCGATGACCCACAGGATGTACGCGCGCAAGAAGTCGGAGAGTGCCATCAGAACTTTTGTCGGAAGCGGCAATTCAGCGCCGAACCCCGAATACATATCCGCAAAGACGGGGATCACCTTGATCAGGAGCAAAGCCGTGATCAGGACAGCCATGGACATGACGACCGAGGGATAGATCATCGCGGATTTGACCTTGCGGGCGAGTTTGTCGGATTTTTCCATGTAACCGGCAACGCGCTCGAGGATCTCGTCCAAGTTACCGCTTTCTTCACCCGCCTTGATGAGATGAATAAAAAGTTCCGAAAATACTTTTGGGTGCTGGGCGAGCGACTTGTGGATGCTCGTGCCGGCCGAGACTCGCTTGGCGACATCCTGCAGAACGGTGCGGAATTTTTTGTGATCGGTCTGCTCGGCCAATATTTCCAGCGATTGCAGGATCGGTATGCCCGCGTCGATCATGGTGGCCAGCTGACGCGAAAAGATTACGATCTCGGACAGGGGCACTCCGCCGCCCAGCAAGAAGGCAAAGGCCGAGGGCGCCTTGGGCGCGGCTTCGGTCAATGAGATCGGTGTCAGCGTTTTTTGGCGCAGCTGTTGCAGCACCGCGTTGC
>JAGVCY010000127.1 GCA_020058965.1 Candidatus Omnitrophota bacterium
CATGAGGACGAGCGTGGGACCCATGTCGATCCTAAACCCCGCTTCGTTGACAAGGTTGGCCCGCCCGCCGATGCGCGCATTTTTCTCAAAAATCCGGACCTTGTGCCCGCGCCGCGCCAGGTTCACCCCGCACGACAACCCTGCCAGTCCCGCGCCGATAATGATGACATCCATAAAAAATTCCTCTAGAAGATTACGAAAGCCCGGCTAGCCATCGGCTGGCGGTAACGACGAGTGTCTGTAATCCGTGATTGGAAAACACCTTATGAATATCGGGCTTATTAACCAGTTGCACCGCGGGCACATTCAACGCGGACTGGAATTTTAAGAGACTCTTCGCCGGGGCGGTGTCAGAAAGCTTCGCCTCCACCAAAAGTATCGGGTTGTGACCGCTCGTGAGCAGGAAGTCCACTTCTTCCTTTTCCTTATTTCTCACATAATGCAGACCGAAGTCGCCCAAGCCCAGATCGTTCCAGTTGCTCACCGCTCTCCACAGCTCGAGAGCGACCATATTTTCGAACTTCTCCGGTTCGTTCGGGATGTGAGCGTAGTCATAGAGGTAGAGCTTTTTTTCCTTGGTGATGGCCCGCGAGATTTTTTTGCCCCATGACGGAATTCTGAAGACCAGGAAAAACGATTCGAAGATTTCCAGCCAGTCACGGATGCTGTTGAACGAGACTTGCACATCCCTCGCGAGACTCGCCAGGGACAAGGGACTGCCGATCCTCGACGGAAGCAGGGAAAAAAGAACTTCCATCGAATCCACATCCTTGATGGCCGTCAGGTTGCGGATATCCTCCCGGATGAGCTGTTGCCCATAACCGGTCGACCACTTCCGATAAAAAGTTTCCTTACCGGAGAGGTAGGGTTCCGGAAAACCTCCCACGCGGGACAACTGCCTCCACTCGGACTCCAGAGACTTGTCCGAATCCGGCAGTTCCAAAGGATTTTTGATGAGTGCATCAAAGGGTCGTCGGCGTTGGCCCAGTTCCGCCAGTGTCAGAGGCAGCAGGGTAAAAAGAAAATACCTTCCGGCGAGGGAATCCCCGCCTTTTTGAAAAATATTGAGGCGGCCGCTTCCGAGGACCAAAAACTTATACTGATCTGAAAATTCGTCATAAACGCCCTTGAGATAATTCTTCCACTTTTTATATTTATGAATTTCGTCGAAGACCACCAGCGGAAGAGAATTATCTTTGCGGTTGATGTCCTGAAAAAAGGTTGGTTTTTCGATCAGCAGACGCTTGTTGGTGACCAGGTCCCAGTTGAAGTAAATCGAATTCGAAAAAGTCGAACTCACCATGCGGGCGAGGGTCGTCTTGCCGGCCTGTCGGGGACCGGCGAGGAAGATCATGGGCTTTTCGGCCGAGAGTTCGTCCCATATTTTTTGATACAATTTTCGTTCCATGCCGCCAATATTACCCCACAAACTAAAATAGTCAAGACCAAATTTACCCGGGACGCGGAAAGGTCGGCGCTTAGCTCGAAGTCGGTGGAACGAACCAACGGATCAGGGTCGAGTAGAAGGGTTCGAGGAGCTTGGAGGCGAGGCCGAAGTAGAGGAGGGCGAAGATGATGAGGAAACCCCAGCGGTCTAGGCTAAAGTAGGCGCGGCGAATCGGAGTCGGGAGAAAAACGCCGATGACTTTGGAGCCGTCCATCGGCGGGATTGGGATCAGGTTGAATAGGCCGAGCGCGGCGTTCATAGCCAGGCCGTAGACGGCGACCGTGCGCACCAAGTCGCTCTCCGGCGACATTTTTAAGATCGTTCCAAATATCGCGGCCAAAAGGAAGTTCGTCATCGGCCCCGCCAAGCTGACCAGCGCGATACCCAGCCGGGGATTTTTAAAATACCGCGGATCGAACGGAACCGGCTTCGCCCACCCCAACAGCGCCGGAGATTGCACCAGTACGAGAATCACGGGCAAAATGATCGTCCCGACCAGATCAATGTGGCGGATCGGATTCAGCGTGAGCCGCTTCTGATCTCTCGCGGTCGGGTCTCCGAGTAAAAACGCAGCCGCCCCATGAGACACCTCATGCAAGATAATCGAATACGCGAGGATGATAACAAGAATAGCCGCGAGCATCATATTTTTTTTAAATTGGAGGCGTTTGAGCGGGCTTTTAGAGCCGCGTTACGCAGCGAACATTGTATTTGGCGGGCTTGTCCGGGTTTTGTTTTTCAAAAGCACCTAGGTAACCGGTTTTGAAGTTAAGCGTCCAGGACTTGCTGCCGGGAAGATAGGGTGTTGCGGACCAGTAGGCGCCGCCTTCCGCGCCGAAATAAGCCGTGTTGATGCGGGGATTCTTGAATTTTCCGTCATAGACGGACTTGAGTTCCATGATCGTCGGCAAGCGCCAGATCTTGGGGCCGAGTCCCGCGTACACCAAATCTTGGCAAGCCTGATCAGCATCGGTGTAAGTTTTTTGACCAGCCACTGCCGGAATCAGGGAAGGGTTCTGTATCCAGGTGAGACCGGTGAATTCGTCTTTAATGGTGCCGTTCCCGTTGCGAACAAAATGCTCGGCGGCTAGTGCAGCGGCTCCAACGGCCAAAACTGCGCCCGCGAGAAGGGCGCCGGCCAAAACGCGTTTAATTTGATTATGAATCGTCATGATTTGAATAGTATTAATCACTTTGACTTAAAAAGCAAGCGTCTTCAGATTTCATAGATGTTATAATGCCTGCCAACAAGAGGTGAATATGAATTTACAGGTAGCTCAGGCCGAACAGGACGCGTGGTCCAAACGCAACTTTGACAACCGTAAGCCCTACATGGCCATTCTCGGCGCGACCGAGGAGATCGGCGAACTCGCGCACGCGTTCTTAAAAATGGAACAGGGTATTCGCGGCAAGCGGGAAGACCACGAAGCGGGTATGAAGGACGCGGTCGGCGACTGCGTGATTTTTTTGATGGATCTGTGCAACCAAATGGGCTGGAACTTCGAAGAAATCGTCGACACTACCTGGAATCAGGTCAAACAGCGCGACTGGAAAAAAAACTCCCACGAAGGCATCGTCTCGAGCTCCTAAAGTGAAAGTCGCAATCCTCGGTGCGTCCGACAAACCCGACCGCTACTCCTACAAAGCGTTCAAAATGCTCCAGGATCACGGCCACACCCCCGTCCCCATCCACCCCAAACTCACATCGATCGAAGGAGTCGCGGTCGTTTCATCACTCAAGGAACTGCCGGGTCCGGTCGACACGCTGACCATTTATGTTTCCCCCGAAATTTCCTCCGGCGCGGAATCCGACATCCTCGCCGTAAAAACCAAACGCATCATCTTCAACCCCGGCACCGAAAATCCCCCTCTCGAAGCCAAACTCCGCGAGGCCGGTGCCCAAGTCCTAAACGCCTGCACCCTAGTCCTCCTGCAAACCAACCAATTCTAATTTTATTTATTTAGCGAGAGCTTGATCGCCGCGTAAAGCCCAATATCCGGGGACACGTTGAGTACAACATGTCCCCTTGTTGTTGATGTGCTGGTTATTGGTGCGGGGGCGGCGGGATTGGCGGCGGATCGAACGCG
>JAGVCY010000007.1 GCA_020058965.1 Candidatus Omnitrophota bacterium
AAAAACGCCTCCCCGGATTTCCGGGGAGGCGTTCGGTTAGGTCATTGCGAGCACGCCAAAGGCGTGCGCGGCAATCTCCATAAGGAGTGCTTAGGCCGAGTGCGCGTGGCTTGAGCAATCGGTCTTTTTGAGCTCCTTGGCCTTGGTGATTTGATCGTCGGTCAGAATCGTCTGGAGTTCGGCGTAAGCCTTAACAGCCGCCTTCGCGGAGGTCGCCATGCCAGCCATGCCGCTGTCGATCATCGATTCGATGGCTTCGACATTCACCGGGGATTGGGACATGTGACTCTCGAGCTCGAGGCCAAACACCTTCATTTCGGCCATGCCGCGGATGGAGCTCTTTTGGGCATCCATTTCGATCACCTTGATCTTGCTCATCTGATCATCGGTCAGCGCCAGGTCTTCCTTGTGGGCCATCATCCAACAGGCCTTCTTGCAGACCTTCGTAACGATCGGGCATCCCGATTTCCCGCTGGAGCGATCGCCGCTCATTCCACACTGCTTTTGACCCATGCCGCACTGCTTCTGCCCCATACCGCTCTTGTCGCAACCCTTTTTCATCATCGGGCAGGACTTCCCTGCCGAGCCGCCCATCCCCTCGTGATGGCCCGCCAAAACCGGCGCCGCCACCAAGGCCAGCGCCATCATTCCAATAACCGCCGTCAGAACCACTTTGCGATGCTTCATGTATTGTCTCCGTTATTTCTACTGGTTTGTGATATCAAAAAGCTATACGGCATGTTAAACCCATGCCCCGAATTAATCAACTGGTTCTACCGGTAGACACAAATTCAGCTAAAAGTCCTCCAATAATCCTATTACCATCTGCATTCAAATGACTATCGATTTTCCAATAAGGGTTATGTTTAGTGCCCCGAGCCCATTCTCTTCTGAGAGCATCGGTTAAATCTATAAATGCGATACCTTGAATACGACATAATTCTTTCAATTTTTTATTTGGAGCATTTCGATCATAATCCTCGAAGCGAAGCCGGAATTTCTGCGCTACGATTCGCCAATAATTATCATCGACCTGAAGCCGGTCTGGAATAAATGCAAGAATTAATCGGCTTCCGCGTCTGGTGGATTCAGAGTGGATCATTTTAATTGCGGCGTCGGTCTGCTTCCAACAGTCAGAAGCCAGGTCATCTTCTTCGGTCTTGAAAACCCTAAGTTGTTCGGGAGGATCTGCATTCACCATTCCAACCCAAATAAATAAATTGTTAATACCTTGATATTTTCTCAGCCCTAAAATTAGATGATATAAAAACGATCTTTCCAGCAATCGGTTCTTCGCTTCTGTAAAGCCGTTCTTCGGAATATAAGAACCCTCCTGCCTACCAGTGGTTCTTACTTGGTGGGCGTAGGCCGCATTATCGAGGGGATCGTTACCAGCAAAAAATCCGATTACAACATTGCGGGGTTTGACCGACTCTGGAAGTGAGCGAAGGATCGCCGCCTCTTCGATATTGCTACATCCGTAACAACCCGTGTTTAATACTCTTTTACCGGTCAGAAGCGCATAAATTGAAGGAATGGTTTCATCATCATTCATCCCCTCGCCGACGGTTTGCGAATCGCCCAAAAAAATAGTGTCAATGGGCTGGACTTTTGCGCCGCTCGGAACTGTACTTTTTCTAAAACCATCCGCGTCTGTAGACAGTCGATACTTAAATTCTCGGTATGGCCCAACAACATAACGATTTAGATTTGGAAGAATTCGGCGGGACGGCACAGGATCCGAAGTAAAGTACGCAATTCCTTCATAGTTCCATGGAACTTTGAACCACATGGCGCCCAGCGCATCGCATACAACCATTGTACTGGCAAGCGTAACGGTCAGAAGCAAAATGCGGAGGATCCATTCCACGCTTTTCGGAAAAGTTTTATTCACGAGGGTTATTGTAACAGACGCTCAGCAAATGACTTTGTCAATGTTCGAATGCTAAACTGTCCTAATGCTTGAGCATTATCAAACGAATCAAACCAACCTTAATCGACTTTTCTTCATCTTGGCAGGATTAGTGGCCGTTTTTATTTTTCTCCCTTCCCGCGATGTCATGCCGTTTCTCGGGTCGGGCGATCACGGCCGGGACCTGTACGCCTTCCAAAGAACCCTACAGGGAGAAACACCTTATCGGGACTATTTTTGGAATTACGGGCCACTGATGCCGTACTACTACTCCTTGATTTTAAAGATCTTCGGGGTCTCCATCCCGAGCGTGCTATTAGGCCAATTCTTTTTAAAAATATGCTCCGGCCTTCTGATATTTCTCATCCTGATGGTATCGGCGGAATCCTGGGTGGCATTTTTGGCGGTCGCTTGGTTCTGGGCCTTTAGCCCCGATTTTTTTCACACGTTCAACCACGCCGGAGCTATCACGGCGCTGTTTGCGATCCTATATTTGCTCACCCGGTATGCCCAAAAACCGATTTTTAAATACATCTATCTTATGCTGCCCTGTCTCACTGCGGTCCTGCTCATCAAATTCAACACAGGCGTGTTCGCTCTCGTCGCGACCGCCGCATCCATCTTCATCATAGATCATTCATTTAAAAATACTTTTCCGGCTCGCCGCTTCCAAAAGCTTTTCTGGCTTTCGGTGCCGGCATTGCTCGCCTGCATCATTTACTTGATATTGGTACGCGAGCTTCCGGATTATTACATCCGCCAATGCCTGCCTTTTCTTCCTTCGTACGGCAGCCCTTCCAGACAGGGCCCTCACGCGTCACCGCTTGAAATCAGCGCGCTTTATGCGGTTTATAGCTGGCTGGGGATGGGCATCAATAAAACCCCCAACGCATTTTTCGCGACACGATGGCCGCTCATCATGTGCAATGTTCTTCAGGTAATGGCGCTGTATCAGTTCGTCCGATTTGGCGTCAGATCCGGCGCGGGCCGAATCGTCAATAATAAACACATCCATATGGCCATGGTGATCGGGTTGTTCATGATATTGATGTCCCATGAATTCCTGCTCAGCGGCACACATTATCGGATCTACTGGGGTATCCCGTTCTTGATCCTATTAATTTTTTGGGTCTCGGGTATTTTGGTTAAAAATTTGAATTGGCGATGGAAGTTGGCTTTATTTATCCTGGCTTCACTGGCGATCTCCGTGGAGACGGTTGATAAATATATGTTCCGAGAACAACTTGTTCGGAACCCTTCTCATTTTTTGGGCGGACGGGCCAAGATCTACATCAATAATCCGATCGATTGGATCGACACTTTCAAAAAAACTACCGAGTACTTAAAATCAAATCTTCGTCCGGATGAATTATTTTTCATACTTCCGTGTGATCCCCTCTACTTTTACCTTACGGACAAAACAAGTCTCGTGCGTGAATTTCAGTTTTTTGATTACATGAATGTTACTGAGCAACAGGAAAGAAGGATTATCGGCGATCTCGAAAATAAGCAGGTCGGCTATTTTCTCGTATCCAACCGCAGTGAAGCCAATGAAACGGGACATGGGATCTTCGGAAAGTCTTATTGCCCACTACTCGCCGACTACCTCGCGACTCACTTCCAAAAAACGATGGTGTTCGGCGATTGGGAGCAGCCGGCTGACGGAAGTCCGAATCATGCGGTAACCATCTATAAAAGGCTCGCCGCCTAACGGCTTTTATCTAAACGAAAATTCGTTGATATGATCGTAGGTAACTATCTTGAGCTTGTTGGGGATTATTTGAAAGCCGCCTTTAACAACCAGTCTTAGCCTCGAATCTCTCGGTGATTCTGTCGGAACCGCAGCAATAGCCAAAATTCCGCCTTCTTTTTCAGCATAAAGATTGGCAGGTGCCGATAATAGACTATCGACGATTATATGCGCGTCATCGTCCCTCTTTTGCAGATGCAGCAAAACGCCCGGGTTCCCGTCACACCCATACTCATAAACACCTCCGTCACCAGATTTCTGAAGAACAAAATTGAAAACGCGTGTTCTACCGATCCACAGAGGTATGATTGTTTTGGGAATTGTTTTGGAATCCAAAAACCCCGCCCGATTAACGACCAGCACATCACCTTCCTCGGGAGGAAGCGCGTCCTGAGGCAGAACAAACGCGCCTCTGTTCAAGAACGTGATCTCGGATTGGTGGTTTGTGTCGGCAACTAAAAACACTTTGTCCAAACCGGTAAAGAATTTGATCGTATGCAAATAGAAGTGATAGACATAAGAAAACTCGTCCTCGGAATCGAAGAGGTAGTCCTTGGGATAAACGGCATAGGGCGCTCCGTACCAGTAAATGGAATGGCTCCCGGCAAGTTTGGCGGCGAATAAACTGACTTTTTGCTCATAACCTTGCTTGTACACGGGGTCCTGGTATCGCATCAAACATCGAGCCGTCGCTTGCGCGGGCATAATGATCACGGACACGAATAAAACCATCAATCCGATCCGAGAATGCTTCGTGACCAGGATGCGCGCCACGCATTCGGATATTCCGGCGATGATGAAAAAATACATCGGTGGCAACAATGGCAGCAGGTACCTCGCCTCCTTCCCGCCGATCAAGTAAGTCTGGAGAATGAAACAGGGCACCAGCCAGCTGATGTAGAAAATATGCTCTTTGCGTTTTCGGAGAACCGAGGACAGGACGCCCAATCCAAATAGCCCGATCAACGGCCAGGTAACCGACCTGAGCATGAACCCGTAATTTTGCGATGCGGATTCCTTTTGAGATGATTTGTAGAGCCACATCGATTCAACGCTCTCATAAAACGAGGCGATCCCCGCAGCAATCCCCTGGTGCTTGATCCAGGTGTAATAGACTATCCCGCCGATTAAGAATAATCCCGCCGACCAAAGAAGCACCTGATAGGCCTTGTACCTTAAAGGCCTGGTTTCAATGCAAATGGCCGTCATGCACAGAACGACGACGATGGGGAGCAGGTTGTAGCGTGAGCCGATGCAAGCCGCGGTCAATCCGATCGTCCCGATGAAATAAGGCGTTTTTCGATGGATTCTATATCGAAGAAACGAATACACGGCGCCCAACATAAACGCGAGCGCCGGCACGTCTTCTTTGGCCATGGGAGCCATCTGAAGCATGAGAGGATTCATCGCAAACAGGGCGGCGCCGCACACCGCCATACATTTACCAAAATAAAGGTTAAGTATTTTTCCGAATAAAAATACGCACGCCAAACTGCATAAAACGACTACAACATGAGCCGCCGTAAAACCAAACAGCGGATTATTTAAATATTTTTCAATTTGAAACAACGGCGCCAGGAGGGTCGAGAATAAGTAAAATCGCGAGTGGTAGACGGGAGACGAGGCCGTCGATAGAAGTGCTTTTGCATTGAGAAAGCTTTCGTAGGAATCGAAATAATCGATGCTCAGGCGGCTTGCAAAAATGAGTAGATAAGCAAACAAACCGGCCAAACCAATCAGGACGATGCGCGCCACATGGGCGCTCTCGATGCGAAAATCCATATGTTAACTAACGGTCTTTTTTTCCATTAATACGACGTCGCCGCTCGTCACGATCGGCTGATAGTTTTGAAGCGCTTCCGCCATTTTGGGGTCTTTTGGCGATTGCCACCAGAGAACGTAATCCGGCGCAGGCACGGGATCCAGTCTCCAAAAATGATGTGGCCAATCCGATGGCGGAAAATCGGGAAAAGTGCCGAGAAACACGACATCGGGGTTGAATTGAGCTAGATTAAAAACCTGCCGCTGTATTTTCTGGATTTTATTATCGTCGGGCATCGTGGTCGAAAACGTTTTGTGAGTCGGTATTTGGCCCGCCAAATTCATTATTTCCCTAATGGGTTTTTGATCCCTCTGAACGTGAACGGCGACAGTGACGGTGTGTAGAACTGCGATCGAACCTAATGCCAGCGCCAAACATTTCTGGAATCGTTTGGAAGCGGGTACCGCGGAACCAACCGCCAAAAATACGATGAATGGCAAAAAAAATCGTTCGTTTAAAAAATACCCAAAATGTTTGTAAGAAGCCCGATAGCCCCAAGGCGAAACAAAATAAAGCGTAAGAAATACAGCGGAGACCGACAGAAAAACGATTTGCAGCTTCATCCCCTCGCCCGTCAGGTTTTTATATTTCCGAAACAGGTGGATGGATAATATCGCCATCGGGCAGATTGGGATCAGCAGCAAGTAATAAGGAAGGGTCGTAAAATCCAAATAACTGATCACTAGGAAAATGAAATAGCTTAGGTTCTCCGAAATCGGCCAATAAACGGTTTCCCGTATGTTTTCTCCGGCCATAAAATTGAGCGTCAAAAGACCGAAAGGAATCAACAAAATGACCATCAGGCAAAACCGCTTACGATGAGCGGCCAGTTTTCTCTCCAGACATATTTCGACAAGCATCGAAGTCATAACGGCAAAACCAAAAACTAAAATTCCGCTGACATGAGTTACGAATATGGCGCACAGGGCTATGAATAGGGCGGCGTAATCGATGATCCTCAGCTGCATTCGTCGGGACCACCAAAAGGCATAAAGAATGATCGTTGCCGAAAGAGCTAAAAGATAGTTGAAGAAACCCATCATCATGGCATGGCTGTACCCCAGGATAAATGCGGACGGCCAAATGGCAGTTCCGCGGCCGGTTGCTCTGTATAAGATCAATAGAGCAAACGGGAGGGCCAAAACGCATAAACTCTGGATTAACTTTTCGGCGACTATCGGATGCACGACTCTTTGAAGGAGGGACAGCAGGATTTCCGAGGTCCAATCGGTTTTTCGAACGAGGTCCGGCTTGTAGACAGATCGGATCACGCTGTTAGTTTGATCCGGATACTCCCGAATGATCTTGGCATCATAATTGTGAGGAGGGCCGTCAGGAGTCGGAAACTGGGAGAAACCCCAGATCGGAACAAGCAGCAAAGCTGCAAAAGCGGCAATCCACCAGCCGTTCACGCCGGCCGAACACAAACCGATCGATTTCATCAAACGAGAGTCCTGGAGGTCGGATTCTGGTCGATCCATTTTTTGTAAGCTGGCTCATTTTTTACGAATATTTCAGCAACATTATCCGAATAGATCAGACGCCAATCGGGATGTGTCTTGAGCGCAACGGCCAGCCTTTGCTTGGCATAGACAATTGCCCAGCCGATGCCGTTCTCTTCCAGCGCCGCCTCCCAGGTTGGCTTAAGGTCGTCTATGATCAGGTAGTCCTTGAGACGCTTGCCCGCGTAAAAATCGCATCGGCCGTCCACGAAGACATGATACTGCGGCCATAACTCGCCGATCATGTAATCTCCGATTTCATCTGAATTAAACCCTCTCCCCGGCAGATTTTCTTGACGCAAATATTCTAACGCCTTCCTCGGGTAGCTTTTTTCAGGCAGCGCAAAATGATATTGGCCCGTGAAGCAAAGTCCAATGATCACAACAAACACTGCCGCGGCCCATATCCCCGGAATCGACGCCCTTTCGATTTCCTCATAATCGTCCAATCGTTCTTTTAGCCCCTGCGGAAACCACCGCTCCCCCGAAAGCTGACGCATGCGGCGACCAATTCCTGTAGCGTTGGCCATGAAAAATATAGGCAAGTTCCGCACTGCCTGAAGTGCCAGTACCCCAAACCCCATAAAGCGCATCCATTCTTGGGACGACACACGAATCGACGAAAGCAGGTAAAGGGCAACTACCGCCATAAAATCAAAGAGCAGCACAGGATTTTCTCTAAAGTTCGGCGTCATCCACTCCTGCCAGCTTGTAGTAGCAGAGCCGTCACCTGAGACTCGGGCGGAGTTAAGCCATATTTCAATGCCATACGGATTCAGAAGAGAAGCGGCGATACACAGCATCAATATCAAAAAAAGTTTTTTCAACATCGTGAGAGCCGATGCGGATCGCGTTCTGACCCAGAAAATGCAGGTGCCGATGAAATTCATCCCGATGAGAACTAACCCCAGCATGTATCCACCGTGCAAATTGACCCAGAACAGCATAACGAGTGCGAAGGACCATACGGGAATTCTCTCATCGTGCGCCAATCGATCCAGCCAGTCCACAAATAGAACAACGCCCAAATAAGTCCAGATATGGGGACGGGCAAGCCAGTGAACGGAGGACAAAATGAAGAGGAAAAAAATTACTAATGCCGCGAGCATACCGTAGCGTCCTAAAATATAGCGAACTAGTAATAAAAGAGATAGGCCTAAAACTGCAATATATAGGAGACTGACTCCATCTAGTCCAAAAACTTTAAAGACTGCGGCCATTAATACTTCAGAAAGCCAGCCATGAGCGAACCAAGGATGCCCCTCCATACCGAATGAAAATGGGTCATGGTGAAGTATTTGGCCAGAATTCAGCATATACTGACCGGCTTGAATGTGGATATGGGTATCTCCATCTCCCAAAATATTAAACCACCCATATTGACTCACCAATATCAGTGCAACAAAAATAAACGCTAGGTCGCCAAAACTTGGCAAAAAATGTCGTTTCACAATCCTACCCACTATGTGTTTAATTTCATTCATACTTTACTAGCTCATTCTTAAGTTATGTTAGCATAAGATGACTACTTTGAACAAATATCAATTTAATATGAAAGTAGTTTAAATATTTAGATTTTGGAATATAACTTTTTAAATATTGACTTTTAGAATTACTAGTATATACTCTTGTCGTGGCAAGTTTAGATTTTTCTGTTCGTATAGAGTTAAATGATAAAAGGAGAAACAATGGTCAATCAAATAAGAAAATCACTGAAGAGCAGAAAAGGCGCTTCGATGGTCGAATACGCCCTGCTTGTGTCACTGATCGCGGTTGCGTCTATTGTAGTCATCAAAGCAGTTGGAGCGCAATTGAGCGCGAAGTTTTCGTCGGTCTCAAGCGCGCTCACATAAAAAAGGGCAATCGGCCGACTTTGGTCGGCGGCGCTTGCGCTTGGTGCTATTGGAAAATGGGGGCGGGAGTTGGGTTTGTCTAAGAGGGACGCCCTCCCGTAGTGGCGGTTAGGTATTTATCGTGCTCAAAAGATGTGGGGGGGTACTGTGTCTATTTATTCATTGCTTCTCGTAACTGAAAGTGCAGAGTCTGAAAAAGTGATCGAGGGGGTTGCAGCCAAGGTTGGGCTGGCTGACCTGCCGATCTACTCGGGCGCTATGAAGAGCATCCTTGAGGGGGACCTTAAGGAGCAGCCGGATATTATTCTGGTGGATGTCGCCCAGACGCATCCTCCGGACGCTAATACGGTTCAGAAGCTGATGGAGAAGTGCCCTCATTCGCGCATCGCGTTTTTGGGTGTGCCGGCTTCGGGAGAGCTCGTGGTTCAATTGAGCATCCTTGGGGTGCGTGACTTTTTGACCTGGCCCGTGGTGAGCGACCAATTCCTTAATCTGACGACCAAGCCGCTCACCCCGACAGCACAAGTCGCTCCGACCGCCCCTGCCCAAGCAGGCACCAATCTTAAGACGATCACCATTATCGCAGCCAAGGGGGGCTCGGGTGCTACGCTCGTGGCCGCCAATGTAGGCGTCGCGCTGGCTCAGCGCTACCCTAATAAAGTCCTTGTGATCGATATCGCGTCGCAATGTGGAGACCTTTGCACCTATTTGGATCTCGTCCCCAAGTAGG
>JAGVCY010000194.1 GCA_020058965.1 Candidatus Omnitrophota bacterium
CTGAGGCGATTATCTCGGGTGAGATCAAGCCCGGTCTGCCGATTCAGGTTACGGTGAAGGGTCCCGAAGAACTCGCGTTTGTCCAGGCAGTCAAAATAGTCGTCTAGTCCGCTCAAATGAAACGAAGGACTTCCAGGCGCAAACTTGCCGTTGGTATTTTGGCGGTAGTTTTGGCCGTTGGAGCATTGGGCGTTTTTATTTATGTGAATAGCCGCCAGGGCATTCTGGCGGAACGATTCCGCATCTACCTGACCGAGCGTCTCTCGGAATCTTTTGGGCTGGAAGTTCAAATCGGCACGATCTCGGGGGATGTCTGGGGAACGGTTTCGCTGCGTGATGTACGAATATCCATGCCCAACCCTTCCGCACCGGCCCTCACTATTTTTACTTGCGGCGAAATCCGCTTCCGCTACACCCTGCTCGATTTTTTACGCCAAAACTTCACGGGATGGTTTGATGTAATTTTAAACAAACCTGTGTTTTATGCCAACGCTCCTTTCGGAGCGCGTGCGCCGGAAGCGCATTCGGTTGAAATATTTTCAGGACTGACACAGCGGGTCCACCAGACCGCGCGCCTGATCATTCATGACGGAACGATTGCCTGGCTGGGGCAGGAGGGAACCTTATCCGGCATTGATGGAATGATTGCGAACCGCTCCTTTGATTTGACCATCACCTTAAACCATCTGAAGATGGGGAATTTTGACGCGACAACAACGCTGGTGGTGGACGGGCAGCTGGCGGGCGACGATTCGACCCATGCGCTGCATTTGGTCGGTTCCGCGGCTACGCGGGGAACCGTGATCAACTGGAAGCCCTTGCCAAGCGAGTCCCGTATGCACTTTGACCTATCGCGTGATACGCTCAAAATATGGGATTCTGAAATTCTTGGCGGTATCGCCGTTGAGGGGTCCATTGGGCATACGAGTCGTCAGGAAGTGGACCTGACTTTTACCGCAAAGGGCTATCCGCTTAAGGAAATGCACGACATTTTTAGTTTTTCCGGCAGTCAGGCGATCGGCGGACAAATGACGGGGAAGCTTCGTATCGCGGGCGCGGTGACGGAACCGAGGCTGATCGGCGAATGTGTGATCGGCGGCAACGATGCCCCCGGGAGCCGATTCAAGGCCATGCAATTATTTTTTGAAGGCATTTATCCGCAGGTAAAGATTTCTAGATCGCAAATGATCCTTTCGAATGGAAACGCGATGCAGTTTTCGAGCGAGCAGGAAATAGGACTCTTTGAACTTTTTAATGCCGACACTTACGAACGGTTGATCGCGCGCTCGGAGCAGAGAACGGTCACTTGGCATGATTGGACGCTGTATCGCGAAGGGGAGAAGGATTCGCTTTCAATGGAACGCCCCTTGGATGGCGGAACCAACGCGGCTGAGAAAGAAGATTCTGGAAGCGAAGGGGATGAGGCTTCCGGATTGGACACGTTGTTTGGCGGCAAAGAAAGCTTTAAGGTCGAACTCAAAGATGACGAGCAGATCCTAGCGCTTCAGAAAAAATCCCAATTTTGAAGAATTTAACCACGACTTCCCCCGAACTGTCCATGAACCCCATAGCATCCGTAGGGGCGTGGTTCGTGGAATCGGTCGGGTTGATCGGAGGGATTTTTGGCTTAATGGGCCGCGCACTCGTGGGAGCGGTGCTTCCCGGGTCGCCGCGGCGTTGGCGTTGGACGCGTGAGCAAATGCTCGCGATCGGTGTCCACTCGCTCTCGATCACGGGAGCGATCTTGTTTTTGGTCGGAATGGTGATCGCTTTTCAGACCGCGTACCAGATGCGCTCGATCGGAGCCGAAATACTGATCCCCGGGCTCCTGGGCGTTTCGATCGTGCGGGAGCTCGGTCCCATGCTGACAGCCCTGGTCATCGCGGGACGGGCGGGCGCCGCGATGACGGCCGAAATCGGCACCATGAAGGTCACCGAGCAGGTCGAGGCCCTGGAGGCCATGTCCGTGGATCCGGTCGAACATCTGGTGGTTCCGCGCTTGTGGGCGGCGATTTTGATGGTTCCGCTGCTGACGATCTTCGCGAGCGCTGTTGGAATCATGGGCGGATTTGTCGTCTGCGTGACAAAACTCAAAATATCGCCGACCGTTTTTTTTAGCCAAACGTTTAGAACCATTGTTCTGGACGATGTGATCGCCGGAATGACCAAGTCGTTTATTTTTGGACTGTTGATCTGCGTGGTCTGCTGTTATCAGGGACTGCGGGTTTCCGGCGGGGCCGGCGGTGTCGGTCGCTCGACCATGCGGGCGGTTGTCGTTTCATTTTTTATGATCATTTTTGCCGACTTTTTATTCACCGTGCTCTTTTATCTTCTGCCATGAGGTTTTCGCCGATGACGGATGCGGCGACCCCCAATGCGTCTGATGCCGCGCCCATCGTCATCACGGGATTGACGAAAGCATTTGGCGATCGAGCTGTTTTGCGCGGAATTGACCTCGAGGTGCGAAGAGGGGAAACGCTGGTAATCCTCGGCCGCTCGGGATGCGGTAAAAGTGTGCTCTTACGGCATGTCCT
>JAGVCY010000043.1 GCA_020058965.1 Candidatus Omnitrophota bacterium
AACTCCGGCAGTGGCTGCGGCGGTTCCATGACGATCTCGGGATCACAACGATTTTTGTGACGCACGATCAGGAAGAAGCGCTCGAGGTGGCGGACCGCATCGTCGTCATGCACGAGGGCCGCATCGAGCAGGTCGGAACGCCCGATGAGGTTTATGACAAACCGGCCAGCGCTTTTGTGCTCAACTTCTTGGGAAATGTGAATCTTTTTCATGCGCGCGTGGAGGAGGGAAAGGCTTTTGTCGGTGACGCGGCGTTTGACATGCCCAAATCCGAGACCGAGTCGTCCAAAAGCGCCAAGCTCTACATTCGGCCGCATCACTTCGAAGTGCGCCGGTCGCTGGTCGTGGACAACGCGATGCGCGGAAAAATCCTGCACATCAATGTTGCCGGGTCTTCGGCGAAGCTGGAAGTCCAGCTCGACTCCGGCGACCGAATTCAAGTCGAGATACCTCAGGAAGTTTATCAGGAGATGGGGTTGAAACGCGGCGAAGAAGTTTTTGTAAATCCGAAGCGCATCGCCTACACCGACTACACGATTTAGTTGAATAGATCCGTCCCCGGGTCGATAATGAGCTGAGGCGGGGGCAAATATGTCGCACATCATTTTTCTTCAGGATTTGGCGATCGTTATGGCGGCCAGCGCCGTGGTCACGGTTGTTTTTCATCGCCTGCGAATTCCCACCGTTCTCGGCTATTTGTTGGTCGGTCTGCTCATCGGACCCAACCTTTTAGCCTACTCTCTCGTCAACGATCTCCATGACATCCAGACGATGTCCGAACTCGGCATCGTGTTCCTGCTTTTCGCGATCGGTCTCGAATTCAGCATCACGAAGCTGCTAAAGGTCGGCCCGGCGGCGCTGTTGGTGGGCCTGATCGAAATACCCATGATGATCGCCATCGGGTACAAGCTGGGCGGACTTTTTGGGTGGAAACCGATCGACTGCCTTTTTTTGGGAGCGATCATTTCGATCTCGAGCACGACGATCATCGCCAAAGTCCTGGTGGATCTCAAAATTCTTCACGAGCGGTTCACGCACATGATCCTGGGGATACTCATCGTCGAGGACTTGATCGCGATCTTGATCATCGCGCTGTTGTCGGCCGTGGCGGCAACGGGCCACATGACCCTGCACGAAGCGGGGTTGTCCGTGATGCGGGTGATGACCTTTGTGGTGGGTGCGACTGCGGTGACCGCTTTTGTCGTGCCCAAGGCCCTGAGCTATGTGGAGAGGCGCGGGTCGCAAGAGACCCTGACCATCACGGTGCTGGCATTGGCGCTGGGAGCTTCGCTCCTGGCGGTCCGCGCGGGCTTTTCGGCGGCGTTGGGTGCTTTTTTGATGGGCGCGGTGATCGCCGAGACTTCGCAGGCGCGCGATATAGTCCGCAAAATTGAGCCTTTAAGAGACATGTTCACGGCGGTGTTCTTCGTCTCGGTCGGAATGACGATCGATCCGGCGCTGGTGGTCCGATACGCGGTGCCGATCGGGATCATCGCGCTTGTCACCATCGTGGGAAAAATCACTTTTTGCTCGCTCGGCGCTTTTTTAACCGGCCATTCCGCCCAAAATTCGCTGAAAGTGGGTTTGGGGCTCGCGCAGATCGGAGAATTTTCGTTCATCCTGGCGAAGCTGGGCCAGTCGCTCGGGGTGACGGCGCCTTTTTTGTATCCGATCGCGGTTTCGGTTTCGGCGATCACCGCGCTCACGACGCCCGTGATGATGCGGCACACTTCGGTGATCGTTCGCGTGATGAGCCGGCTTGTGCCGGCGCGCGTGGCGACCTTCGCGGGATTTTATACCTCCTGGCTCAACCATGTCGGCGGTGTGCGGTTCGAGGGTGACCGCGCCGGAGAAATATGGAAGGGAGTGCTCCGCTACCTTCCGCGGATCGTTTTTTATGTCGTGATCGGAGCGGTGTTGTATTTTGCTTCTCAGCAGTTGAGAGGTTATTTTGGATGGCAGCCGTCCATATTTTTTTGGCTGGCCGTGGGCACGGTCATGTTTCCGGTGTTATTGGGATTGGCGCACACTCTGGACCGGATCTGCTGGAATGTGATTTTTTTAAATCTCTGGAAGGCGGACGGGCATATGAATCCTTCGGGAGAAGCCGGCCGCGGCGTGCACAATGTTTTTCGCTTTATGATGATGGTCGGAGTGGGGATTATTCTCCTGGCGGTGGGGTCCTTTTTTAATCCCGCGCCGCCCATGGCGGTCGGAGTCGTAGGTTTGATCATTGCCGCGGGCGCCCTGCTGTGGAGCTCGGTGCGGGAGCTGCACGAAAAAGTAGAACGGGTTATTCTGGGCGTCTTTGACCCCGAGAGCGGAGAAATGTCGCCGCGCAGTCAAGCCGCCCAAAGCGATCTCATCAAGATGATCCATGAGCAATACCCCTGGGGGGTCGAAACGCTCGACTTCGTGGTGCCTTTCAGCCCATCCGCACTCAATCAAAGCCTGAGGGACCTTGCGCTCAGGGTTCAAACCGGTGTCAGCGTGGTCGCGATTTACCGGAATGAGGAATCCATCCCCAATCCGGAACCCTCAACGCTGATCCAGCCGGGGGATGTCCTACTGCTGATGGGGGACAAAGAACAAATCCGCCAGGCGCATAGTTTTTTACAAAAAAAAGCGCTCGAAGAACCTCTTTCGCGTTAAGGCCCGTATGGGTATAATAGCCGGACTTATGACCCCCCTATTTTTAAATCAATCCTTCGTTTTAATTTATCAGAGGAAAATATGACTCAGTTTTGGCTTTGGGCGACATTTGCGATCGTGGTGATATCGATCATGGTGCTCGACCTGGGTATCCTGAACCGCAACGCGCACGAAGTGAAGTTCAAAGAAGCGCTGGGATGGACCACGGTCTGGATCCTGACGGCGCTGGCCTTTAACGCGGGTGTGTATGTTTGGTACGGGCATGACAAGGCCGCTGAATTTTTGGCGGCGTATGTGATCGAATACGCGCTATCGGTGGACAATATCTTTGTCTTCATCATTATTTTTTCGCATTTTCATGTCAGCAAGCGCTATCAGCACAAGATTCTGTTTTGGGGGATTATCGGCGCGGTGCTCATGCGGGCCGTGTTCATCGGTGCGGGTGTCGCGATCATTCACCGCTTCTCGTGGGTCATGTACATCTTCGGCGCGTTTCTGGTGTTCACAGGCATCAAGCTGGCTATTAAACAGGATCAACATGCCGATCCCGAACAAAGCATCGGCGTCAAGCTGCTAAAAAAAATCATACCGGTCACCCACAGCGCGGATCACGGACACTTTTTTACCCGCATTAACGGAAAGCTTCACGCCACGACGCTTTTTGTCGCGCTGGTCGTCGTCGAAATGACCGACCTGATCTTCGCCGTTGACTCCATTCCCGCGGTTCTGGCAATAAGCCACGATCCTTTTATCGCCTACACCTCCAATATTTTTGCAATCATGGGCCTCAGGTCGCTGTACTTCGCTCTTTCCGGGGTGATGGACCTGTTCCATTACCTGAAGTACGGATTGGCCGCTATTCTGGTTTTTGTCGGCGTCAAAATGCTCATCGCGGAGCACTACCACATG
>JAGVCY010000192.1 GCA_020058965.1 Candidatus Omnitrophota bacterium
GGTTCTTCACGAAGGCCTGGTCGCGGTCGACGGTAAGGCGGTAAAAATCGCTGGCCAAACCGAGCGCTTCTTCGTAATCCTTGTCGAGAAGGATCGCGCGGTCGTAGTGTTTGTCTAGGTCGTAAATTTTGCGGTTCAGGAAGCCCGAGATCGTCTTCGCGTCAAATGTCTGCCGGTCACGGTTGAACGCTTCGAAGTTTTCCGGCGTCATCTTGAGCGACAGCATCGACTCCAGCGCCGAGAGGTTCCGCGAGAACATCAGCAGATTCGCTTCATCCTCCGTCCGGGACAGGTGCGCGAACACATCCGCCTCGAAGGCCTCGAGCTCCTGCAAAACGACCTGCGCGTCGAGCTTGCTGGATTCCTTGAGGTAGCGAAAATATTTGGAGAGTTCGGGTTGTTCGGCCGCCAACCCCGCGATAGCAAGTTTTTCCTCCAACAGCGAATAAAAAGCGGCGTCGTGGTCGTGCGAGCGGGTTGCGCGGCCGGGCGCGTGCGCGGTCGAAGATTCCAGCTCCTCGCGGTCGGTGGGCGGGAGTTCAGCCAGCGCGGATTCCTGCTCCGCCGACGCTTTTGCAAAATCAATTTTGGATTCCAACCACCGCAGGCGCTCGAGCAGCTGCAGGTGCCGGTAGTTGCCGAGGTAAACGCCGTTTTTGCGCGCGGACTTGAGCAGGGCTTCGAAGTAATCGGTCAGCGGTTTTTCTCCCGCCTCGTATGATTCGCGCAGGGCGTCGAGCGGCTTGAGCTCACGGCTCAAAAGATCGTCCTTGAGCATCGCGGTCGTGCGGCGCATCCGGTCGATATAGCCGAGCGCCCGGTCGCGTTTGGCGGCGGCGCGGCGGTAGGTCTCGAGGGCCTGGTCATAAAGTTTTTCGTCCTCGACGCCCCAGATCGAGAAGCGGTGGTCCGACACGAGGTTCGCGTACTCAAAGCCCTTGAGCGTCCCCTTGCTGACCAGCGCCTTGGCCGTCGCGTCGAGCGCGCGGGCATCCGTCCCGGGCTTCAGATATTCGCGGAGCGAGACATCGCCCTGCCCGGCTTCGGTAAAAACATGCGAGATATTTTCCGCGGGAAGGATCCGGTCGAGCGCGCGGGCTATATTGAACTGACCCGACGCGTTCGTGTGTGCGTCCTGGATGAGGATGACTAACTTATCGCCAAGTTTATTGCCGGGAGCTGATCGGTAGGCGTCCTCGACCAGCCCCACCGAATTCGGAAGCTCAAAATGAATCGCCGGACGCGGCACGGAAATCGGCAGCGGCCGGACAGACGGCGACGGCGCGGCAAAGGCTAGATCCTGGCCAAAAAAAGCCGCCGTCAGCACCAAGCTGATCACCCGTAAGCGTCGCGAAAAACTACTTTTCATTTAATAGTCGAATTCTTCCGATTTGCGTTTATTGAAGTCTTGAAGAATGCTCAAAAAATAGAGCTTTGAAGGAAGTCTACCTTGCGTTTTGCGTGTATTCAAGGCGCATTCGTTAATAGTTTTAAAAATTAAGGAAGCTGTTAATCAGCGCTTAAATGGGCTTAAGCCATTAAGCCGCCGACGCGACCGCGCGCATCGAGCTCCAGAGCGCCTTTACCAAATCCAAGACGCTTGCAAAACCGCGAGCCACATACCGGCTCAGCGCAAGCCGGGCTGCCGGTGTATCCTCTCATCCTATACGATCGGGATTTTAGGGACTAAGCGGACGTAGCTGCTTGAAGAACGGTGCGGAGAATTGACTGAATCGCCTCGGAAAGCCGGGCGGCCATGGGCTTGAAAGCAAATTTGTTGGGATTAGATATAATCCGTGCGATCAGGCCCTCTTGAAGCGCGCGTGCCTCCTCAAGGCCAAAGCCAGCCGCATCCGAACCGATGAGCTGGCGGAATAGCGGAAGCGCGGCTTCGGAAATCTCGCCCGGTTGGCCGAGGGCGATCTGCGCCAGAAGCGTACGGATCGGATCGCGCATCACCTCATCACCCGTTGGGGTTCGGGACAATATCAAGCCCCCCTCACCCCCACCAATCGCCTCACCCAAATCATCGGTCTGATCATACTGAATATCCCGTATCATTCGATCGGCCTTCGGTTCGGATGTCATCGGACAAAATTCACCCAACTTGCCCCACAACCTCGGGTTCACGCTTTCGGATAACGGTTGTCCCTTCCAAAGAAATTGAACCCGCGCATCTATCTTCTTTTCGCGCTTCAAGTCCTTCAAAAGCTTGGAGAGCATCCCCGCCACCATCGTCACCATCTGATCCGGATCATCACCGACGGCATAATTGGACAACTCATGATCTAAATAAACCGTCGACGGCTTGAGCGACTCGATCAGATCACGGACATCCCCGTGCTCACGAATTATGGTCGCGCGCACCAGCAACCGCTCAGGTAAAGACAGAACCAAGGCACCTTCACCGGGCATTGCCACAGCAAACCTCGCTCCAGCCGGATAGCGCTTCCGCGCTGCCTCCGCAAACACGCTGAGGAGCTCCGCCGATGACGGATCACGCATTACCCCATCGACCTCTCCAGGACCCAATGCACGCGGCAATGCGAGTCTGGCGGATGCGGTGAGAGAAGCGCTCAAAGCCACCCGATGACCGACATTTGTCTCAGTAACATGGTAATTCCTCATTCTCATGAGAGCTCGAAACGCTCGTAGATATTTCGGGTGGAAACTATCAGCATCATCGTCAATGAAGCCGCTATTAAAAATAAATGGCGTCCCCATCTCGGCCAACATGTCTACAACTAACAAATGCAATGCTCCGTAATGAGACCCGATGTTAACGGCAGCCGTTGTTTGGATACCTGCTTGTGTATATTTTTTAACAACATCCAGCCATCCAGGGTCATTCAAATCATGCTCCACAATAACAAAGTCTCCCGAATCATGCGGTTCAAGAGATTCCCGATGGCCGCCATTGATCATCATGTGCTTGGCTAGATTCATTTCGAGTGAATTGTTGTCCACCAAAATCACCCGCCGCGCTCCCAAAGCAAAAGCAACGCGCGCCGGGAGCCCGGTTCCGGCGCCTGGAAACACAACCGTTTCGCCTTGTATCCGATCGCGATGAACAATCATTTCTCTGATGATGTCACTGGTGCTGCCGTGTATCGGAGCAAGCCACCTGAACTTCGGGCTAACGAACGACGACGGTACAGTAAAAAGAATATTGGCACTATATTTTTCGTAAATATCCCCCAGTCGAAGCTTTTGATCATTGATCAGTCCGTCGATTTGCTGTGAATCGGCCGACGGTTTAAGCATTA